>CALCPC010000350.1 GCA_937900975.1 uncultured Paracoccaceae bacterium | reverse complement strand
AGATCAGCAGGACGCTGAGCTTGAACGCGTTTTCTGATGATGACTGACTCACATTTAACGGAAAATGCTCTAGCCGGGCGATGCCGCCCGCCCTGCGCCACCGGCGCGGCGCTTTGCCAAGGCTTTGCGGGGACCGCAACCGGGTGCGGGGACGCCGCCGATCCGCGCGCGGCTCGGGGGGCTGCGCTCCGCGTGCATCCTGGGCGACCGGCGGCGTTGGGATGTCTTCAATCGTGCCAGGACATGGCGGGGGGGGCAGCGTGCCGTGCCGAAAGGGGCAGCAAAATCCCTTCCAAATCGGGCGTTGATGCCGCGACAGCGCGGCCCGCGCGAAATCTGACACCCCTGCCCCACATCGCGCGGACACCGGCGCAGCGCCCAGTCAACCGCGCGCCCTGCCTTGGCCGCGCGACCCGTTGCGCGCGGTCAGTGTCTTGACGATTTTCGCGGCGCACGTCGCGCCCCTAAGCGTCGAGTTCTGCGTCCCAGTAGAGAAAATCCATCCAGCTTTCGTGCAGATGGTTCGGCGGAAACTTTCGGCCGATGTTTTGAAGCGCGGCGGGCTCTGGCCGGATGGGACGGCGGCGGAGGCTCATCCCCGCCTGGCGCAGGGTTTTCGACCCTTTGCGCAGATTACAAGGCCCGCAGGCCGCGACGACATTGTCCCAAGATGTGCGCCCCCCCCGGGCGCGGGGCAACACGTGGTCAAAGGTCATATCACCCTTGGCACCGCAATACTGGCACGTGAACTCATCGCGCAAAAAGAGGTTAAATCGCGTGAACGCGGCCGTCCGCGCGGGCCGCACGTAATCGCGCAGCACCACGACCGATGGGATCTGGATCTCGGTCGTGGGAGAGCGCACAACAGCGTCGTAGCCAGCGACAACCTGCACCCGCTCCAAAACCGCGGCCTTCACGGCCTCCTGCCACGGCCAAAGCGACAGCGGGTAATAGCTGAGCGGGCGATAGTCCGCGTTCGCGGGCACCCGCAGGTTGACGGATGAAGCTTGGTGGAGACTGGGTCTGCATGCGCCGTCTTGTCCTTTGCCCTGCTCGATCCCTGCGCCAACGGCGAGAACTCTGCCCGTTGGTTGAACTATATCTCGGCTCCGAAAGGGTTCAACCCTCTACATAATGCGAAGCCTACCGCCCTGCACAAAGCTTATCCACAGGTTCTGACGGTCTTATGACGTGGCAAGGGCGGGCGGCGGTCGGCGTGCTAAGACACGGACATCAGGCTTTGGAAAAAGCCTTAAGAAACGCAGGCAATAGTCTGAGAACTATGGGCTTCCTGCGCTTCACGGCTCACAGAAACGGGCCGTCCAACCAGTGCCCCCGACCCTGCCTAAGCGCCGACACCCAGCGGCGCTTTAGGCGAGCCAGCTTTGCATCCGGGCGAGGGCCAGCGACAATCCGTCAGGGGCGATTCCATGCCCGGTTCCGGGCGAAATGTGCGTTTCCACGGCAAATCCCGCGGCATTCAGCGCCGTCGCCGCCTCGGGGAGTGAGCTTGGCGGCACGACCTCGTCGGCATCCCCGTGGATCAATAGGATGGGCGGGCGTGTCACAACCTCCGCCTCCAGCGCGTCGGCGCGTTGCAGCCTGCCCGAGAAACCGACAATGCCGGCCAGTGCCTGATTGCGGCGCGGCCCGACCTCCAGGCTCATCATCGTGCCCTGGCTAAAGCCAAGCAGGATGGTCCGGTCTGCGCCCACACCCTCCTCTGCGCTGGTTGTATCGAGATAGGCATGCAGAAGCTTGGCCGCCGACAACGCGCCGGCGACCGCCTCCTCCGGGCGGGAGCCGTCGAGCCAAGGGATCGGAAACCACTGAAATCCCATTGGGTTGTTGGTGCACCGGTCGGGCGCGTTCGGCGCGACAAAGACAGTGTCCGGCATATGCGGCGCAAGCGCGTCGCCAAGCCCGATCAAATCGTTGCCATCCGCGCCGTAGCCGTGGACCAAAACCACGACGCTAGTGGCCGTGCCAGAGGCGGCGGGGCGCCGCGGTCCTGTCAATGTCATGATCGTACCCCTTCGCGCGCCTTCACGACGCCGTAATATTGCCAGAAGAGCGTCGCCGCAACCGTCCGCCAGGGCGACCAGTCTTGCGCCATCGCGCGCAACGCTTTTTCGCTGGGGCGCGCGTCGAGATCGAAGATCAGGCGCGCAGCCTCTTGCAGCGCCAGGTCGCCGGCCGCGAAGACATCCGCGCGGC
>CALCPC010000349.1 GCA_937900975.1 uncultured Paracoccaceae bacterium | reverse complement strand
AAATGGGGCTATCCCTTTTCACCTTGCGCATCGGTCTTCACAGCGATCTTCAGGGCGGGCGCGGCATGAGTTACGCGGAAAAGCTGCTAATCTCACGCCAAGACCAACTGTCGCCGATGCACACCCACGTCATCAAAGCCGAGGACATCATCAACCGCGGTGGCGCAACACTGGTGGTGGAGCTGTTCGGCTCAGACGATCAGGGTGGATTTGCCGAGGATCGGGGCGGGCGGGTTTGGTGCGATGGCCTTGCCGTCGACTATGCCCCCGGCCAGAAACTGCAGCTTGGCCCGGGCGAAAGCGTCACCCTGCGGCCAGGCGATTGGCATGCGTTTTGGGGTGAAGGCGGGGATGTTCTGATTGGTGAGGTGTCGACCGTCAACGACGATGAAACCGACAACATCTTCCGCGATCCCATTGGTCGTTTCGCCGAAATCGAGGAAGATGAGCCCGCCAACCATCTTCTGGTCAGCGACTACAGCGCGAGGCTTTAGAGCAATTTCTGATGATGAATGACCTGCTTTGAACGGAAAATGCTCTAGCCCCCCGCCGCGGACGCGGCGCACCCGGATCACGCGCAGCTCAGATTATGCGGCGCGGCACCTGGCCGGGATGTCGGGTGTGCCTTATCTAACGGGTGACAGGTAAGCATAGGGGGTGGCGTTGCCAAAAATCGCACTTGTCACTGGCGCTTCGTCTGGGATCGGACGCGCGTTCGCCCGTTTGCACGCCCAAAAAGGCGGCGACCTTATCGTGACAGCGCGCCGCAACGGCGCGCTCGAAACGCTAAAGGCAGAGCTTGAGGCCGCCCACAATGTCACCGTGACGGTGATCCCCAGCGATCTTGCCGCCCCCGGCGGCGCCGACGCCCTTTACGCCGCCGTCAAGGACGCGGCGTTGCGGGTGGACATCTTGATAAACAATGCGGGTTTCGGCGGTCATGGCGCGTTTATCGAACGGGCGCTTGAGGACGATCTTTCCATGATCGATCTCAACGTAAAGGCGCTTGTCGCGCTCTGCCATCGTTTTGGCGGCGACATGGTGGCCCAAGGCGGCGGGCGTATCCTGAACGTCAGCTCCACCGCCGCGCATATGCCGGGGCCCTTGCAGGCGACTTATTTTGCGACCAAGGCGTTTGTGACAAGCTTTAGCAAAGCGCTGGATGAGGAGTTGCGGGCAAAGGGCGTGACGGTCACAGCGCTTGAGCCGGGTTACGTGGCGACAGAGTTCGCCGCGCGGGCCGATCTTGAGGGCACCGCGCTGATCAAAGGCGGTGGCCGGACGGCGGACGCCGCCGCCAAAATCGGCTATGACGCTATGGAGCGGGGACAGCTTTCGGTCATCAATGAGGGGCTGCTCGCGTTTCAGCTAAACTGGGTCCTGCCCTTGCTCCCCGACCGGCTAAAGCTGAAGCTGGTGCGCCGGATGCAGGAGAAAGCCAGCTAGCACGCAAGCCGTGTAAAGACCGAAGCCGAAGCGAAGACCCGGGCGGCCGCCGTAGCAAAAGCAACGGCTTTTCGGAACGTCCGGCAACACAAACCGTGCATCGCCCCGTTGTGCACACGGCCCGCACCCGTCGCCAGGGTCCCAAGCAAGCGCTGTTTACGCCGTCTGAGGGCGATTTCTTTGCCTGTTACCAAAACGCCGAAAGCGGCCAGCGCCTCAATCTTATCGCAGCAACCGCTGCGGCGTCAGCGTGTTTCGGCCTGGGGGTTGGATGGTGCCTCAAGAGGGACTCGAACCCCCGACCTTGTCCTTACGAAGGACCTGCTCTACCAGCTGAGCTATTGAGGCGAACCGAGTGTGCGTTTAAACGCCCCAGCCAGCCCGTTCAAGCGGTTTCGGTTAGAAAGCGGCGGGTGCCGAGCTTTCGGGCCGGTCGCCCTTGCACCTTGATCGGGGGCTTTCGCCGGGCCCAACTTGCGCTGCCTGGGGTTGGTGGCCCCTTTGCACCAAGCGACGGCGCTCAATGGCAGCCTCGGGCAACGGGCGCTGCGGGGTTTCCTGATCCGATGGCAACGGAGATTGCGCTGGCTTTGCGGCCGAGGCTTGCACGCGATGTCATATCGCTCGGACGGTGCCAGCGGTCGTGACGCGCTGGCGTGACTGCCCGCAGATAGGCTGGCCTTCGCGTTAGACGATGGCGTTCTTAGACCGCGACAGCGATACCGTTTCGTGAAAGACCTGAGGCATCAAGCACCCCCTAACGCACTGAAATCGCTGATTTCAGACAGCGTTATGGGATCCAGGTTTTGCGCGAAACGCTTTAGGCGAAGGTTTTCAAAAACGCCTGACGCTCTGCGAGATTGGTGATCTTTTCGGACAGGCGCGTCCGAAGCTCTTCGGGGGAGGCGCATTTACGCGCCTCGCGTTTGACCAGAACGGACGCAATCGGCCCGACATGCGGTGTCAGTCGCGTGGTCAAGTCGGCCAGCATCTCGGCCGGGAACAGGTCCGTGCCGCCTTTCATACCCGCCGAAATCTCGCGCAGGATCGAGTCGCGCAGATGCGTCCCCTCGGTCTCCTTCACATCCGCCAGCACGATGTCCAGCATCTCATGCACGTCCTGGGTCGCCGAGGCGGCGCGCTTCATCAACACCTTGCCGATGGGACCAATCCGCGCGATCAACTGCGCCTCAATCCGCGCCAGGGTCTGTGGCGACATCTGCACCAGCATGCTGTCGCCGCCCCGCCCCCGGGTGGAGGGCGGAGCCACACGCTGAATAAAAGAGGCGTCGAGCGTCGGCGCGGTCCCGAAGACGCCGAGAAACGCGGTCTGAAACCGCGGCACATCGGCGAACCTGTCTTCCACTTCGGGTGCGAGCGCTTGCAGGACCACGCCGTCCAACCGGGGTGGCAGCCCGGTTGTCATGGCGCTGGGCGGTGGCGCCTGGCCGGACCGGATTTTATCGATCAATGCGGGGATGTTCTCGGCCCGATAGGGTTTCTGGCCGGTGATCATCTCATACAGCATCGCCCCCGCGGCATAGATGTCGGCGCGCATGTCGGCGGGTTTACCCAAAAACTGTTCTGGCGCCATATAGGCCGGCGTCCCGATCATCGCAGCGCCCGTCGCCTCCATCGCCTCGATGCGCGCGACGCCGAAATCGGTCAGCTTGACCGCACCATCATCGGTCAGCATCACGTTGGCGGGTTTCAGGTCGCGGTGGATGATGCCCGCGCTGTGGATCGCCTCCAACCCCTGCAAAAGCTGCGAGAAAATGGACCGGATCTCAGACAATTGCAGCGCCGGTCCGGTTTTGATCCGATCCTCTAGCGTGCGGCTTTCGATCCGTTCCATCACGATATAGGGGGCGCCGTCCTCCTGCAGATAGTCGAAGATGGTCACCAGATTGGCGTGCAGGCACCGTCCTGCCGCCTTCGCCTCCCGCGCGAAACGGGCCAGCCAGCCATCGCGATCCGCCTCGCCGATCAAATGCGCGTGCACGGTCTTGATTGCGACCGGCCGGTCGATATCGGGGTCGTGGCCAAGATACACGACCCCCATCGCGCCCTGTCCCAGCAGCCCGTCGATCCGGTATTTGCCGATCCGCCCGGGCGGCCTGTAGCCCGCGTGCCCTTTGATCGTCGTATCAGTCATCAAGCAACTTCATCGCGCTTTCCAGGCTGCGCCGCATCCGGTTGAACGACACCGAAAGCGAGCTGATCTCGTCGCGCCCGGGCTTCACATACTCATCGAGCGAAAAGTCGCCGAGGCTGACCTTTTCGGCCATGTCCGACATCCGCGACACGGGCCGCAGAACGATGCGGCTGAGCAAAAGGTTGGTCACGATCAAAACCAGAAGAAACGCGCCCGACAGGCCCAAAACCAGCACGATGACCGTCTGGCGCGCCCGCTCGTCCACCAGCGACATCGGCGCCGAGATGATCTGGGCGCCGATGATCTCATTCAACTGCCAGCCAAAGCCGTTGACGGGGCCGTAAAGATCGACCATCGCCGCCGGCGCAACATCGGGGGTGGAGTGGCAGATCAAACACCCCTCGCTGGTGATCTGCATCGGAAACGCAATGGTGAAATATCGATCAGCGCCTTCGCCGATGATGGTGCTGACCCGGTCAAGCGACGGGTCGGCGCGCAGATCGTTGATCAGTTCGGCTTCCCAAGGCTCTGCCAGATCGTCGGGATTCGTCGGGTTCAGCGCCGCTTCCTTGTAGCGGTATTCGGGAAAGCTTTCGCGAAACCGCGCGAAAACCGTTTGCGCCGTGTAGGATGGAACCGATAGCGGCAGGAACAGAATGTCGGTCTCATCTTCCAAAAGCGGGGCCACGCCTGTGACCGTAAAATGCCGCACCGCCAGGGCGTTAGCGCGCAAAAGCCGGATCTCTTGCTCGACCTCGTTGATGGCCGAACGCTGCACAACCCAATAGGACAGCGACGACGCTGCGGCGATGCCGATCAGGCATGCGCCGATCAGAACCGCGTTGAACTTTGCCCTCAGCCCCATTTTCTCGCCCTTTTGATCTGATCTAAACAGGTTTGCGATTGATACCTTGGCATCTGTGCCATGACAGTTGCGATGGAAACCTTCGTAACCCGTTTAAATGGCAAATTTGACCGCAGGAGGGCTAACCCGGTGATACGTGCAATTCTCTGTATCCTTTGTGCTGCGATCTTCTGGTCCGGTGAGGTTCGGGCCCAGGCGGGGCGCTCGGTCGCGCTGGTCGTGTCGGTCGGCGATGGCCATGCCCGCGCGGATGCGATCCAAGCGCAGCTTCAGGTCGTGGGCACCGAAACGCTGCGTGGGATCGATCCCAACAATGCGGAGCTGCGGTCGATCCTGACGCGCTTTGCGGCCGAGGCGCTGAACGCAGAGGCGGCGGTGATCTATCTCGACACGCCCGTCGTGTTGTTCGATGGGCGAGAGTTTGTGCTGCCGGCCTCGGGCGCGCTGCGTCGGTCCAGCGATCTCTTCACCCGGGCGATCCCGCTGTCGGCCTTTGCCCGCGCGACAGAGCTTGCCGCGGTGGGCGGCGCCGTTTTGGTGGTGGCCGGTGCGCCGCCCGACACGGCCCCGCCCGGCATCGACCGTGTGACGACGGCGCCAGAGCCCGCGCCGGGCCTTAGCCCGATCCTGATCGCGGCCGCCAGCACCACCGACACAGTGGTGCGCGAAATCGCCGCCGCAACGCGCGTCGAAACGGTTGAGCTTGGCGCGATCCTCGACCGGATCGCTGACAATCCCGACATCACCTTATCGACGCCCGTGCGCCAGCCGATCCTGCTGCGCGCGGCGCCGCCCGACCCGGTTCTGGCCGCCATCGGCGTATCCCAATCGGACGCGGCGCCGGCGGAGGAGCCCGCGCCAGCCGAGACGCCCGAGCCTGAGATCGTGCTGACGCTCGAAGAACTCATCGTGCTCGAACGCGGATTGACCCGCGCGGACCGCCGCAACGTCCAGGCCGGGCTGCGGCGAGAAGGGTTTTACAGCGGGTTTATCGACGGCATTCTCGGGCCACAGTCGCGCAGCGCGATCACGGCCTATCAAACCGCCTTGGGCGAGACGCCAACCGGGTATCTGACGCCGTCCCAAATCGACGCGCTGCGCTAACGAAGGGACCGCGCACCCTGAGCGAGCCGTCGCCGCCCGGCCCTCATCCCGCGGCCGATCGTGACGGCAAGCGTCGATTTTGGCGGCTTGGCGCTCAGCCCAATGCGACCCTTGAAAGGCCAAGCGGCGGGCTTTTCCCCGGCAGCGACGGCGCCTCTGCCAGAAGGTGTTTCCCGCGGGCGGCGAAACGGACTAGGCTTTCGCGAACGTCAAGCGGCTACAGGACCCCCATGCTTTCCGACCCAGATCTGATCGTCGGTCGCGCCGCCACGGGGTCCAGCCTGGCGGGGATGCTGTATAACAGCATTCGCAGCCATCCCATCGTCAGCCCCCATGGCCACACCAATCCCGCCTGGTTCGCGCTCAATACCCCGTTCCCGGACCCCGCGCGGCTTTTGATCGTGCCGGACCACTACGTCCTGCGGATGCTGATCAGCCAAGGCGTCGCGCCCGAGGCGCTGGGCATCCCGCGCCGGGACGGTGGCGCGGTGGAAACCGACGGGCGTGCGATCTGGCGCCGTTTCGCCAGCCACTATCCCTTGTTTCAGGGCACGCCGACGCGGCTTTGGCTCGACTTCACCTTCGAGCATCTTTTCGGCCTCACCACCCGACCCTCGGCTGCGACGGCGGATGAAAGCTATGACCGCATCGCCTGGTGCCTAGAGCAGGACACACATCTGCCCCGCGCACTGTTCACCTTGTTTGGGATTGAGGTTTTGGCCACCACCGAGGGCCCGCTCGACGATCTTTTTCATCACCGTGCGATCGCGGCGGATGCCTGGCCCGGGCGGGTCATCACCACCTATCGCCCCGACGCGGTCACGGACCCCGAAACGCCGGATTTTGCCGCCAACCTCCAGCGTTTTGGAGAGGTGACGGGCACCGATACCGGCGCGTGGTCCGGCTATCTTGAGGCCCATCGCAGGCGCCGGGCTGTGTTTCGCGACCATGGCGCGACGGCGACCGATCACGGCCCGCCGACCGCCGACACCGCCGATTTGGCACCGGCCGAGGCGGCGGCGTTGTTCGACAGGGTCCGCCATGGCGCGACCGGACGGGATGCCGCCCTCTTCCGCGCGCAGATGCTGACGGAAATGGCGCGGATGAGTGTCGAGGACGGGATGGTGATGCAGCTTCACCCCGGCGCCGTTCGCAACCACCATGGCGGCATCTTCAGCGCCTTCGGACCCGACCGGGGCTTCGACATGCCTGCGCGCACCGATTACGTCCGGGCGCTTGCCCCGCTTTTGAACGCTGTGGGGATGGAGCGGGACCTGACGCTTATCCTCTTCACCCTCGACGAAAGCGCCTACGCGCGGGAGCTGGCGCCACTGGCCGGCGCTTATCCCTGCCTCCGCCTCGGTCCGGCCTGGAGGTTTCACGCCAGCCCCGAAGGGATGCGCCGCTACCGAGAGATGACGACCGAGACAGCCGGGTTCTACAACACCGTCGGCTTCAACGACGACACCCGCGCCTTCCCCTCGCTTGCCGCGCGCCACGATCTGGCGCGGCGGGTCGACTGCGCCTTTCTTGCGCGCCTGGTGCATGAGCGACGCTTGACCGAGGCAGAGGCCGAGGATCTGGCGCCAGAGCTTGCCGGTGGCCTCGCCCGCCGCGCCTACCGGTTGTGAGGCTGTCTGACGCGACGCTTCGGCACCTTTCCCTGCCTCCGCCGGCCTATGACCGGGCGGCGCTCTGCCCGGGCGTCTTGCACCTTGGTCCGGGGCATTTCTTTCGGGCGCATGTCGCGCGGTATATCGAGGATCTTGCCACGCGCTCGCCGGATTGGGGCATCGCCTCAGCCAGCGTGCAGGGCAGCGCCGCGGCGATGGCGCTTGCCCGCCAGGACGGGCTTTACACGGTGTCCGAGCGTGGACCGGATGCCGCGCCGCCCCGCATCTTTGGCGCCGTGTGCGCCGTTCTGACGGGGGACAGGGTTCTCACGGCGCTGTCCGATCCTGCGATCCGGCTGGTCACGCTGACGGTGACTGAAAAAGGCTATAGCCCGGCAGCCACGACGCCAAACGGCATTGCCGGTAAGGCGGCGTTTGCACGCGATGTTCCAGGCCTTTTGGCCGCGGGGCTGGCCGCGCGGCAGCGGCAGGGCCATGCGCCGCCGGTGATCCTGTCCTGCGACAACCTTTCGGCGAATGGCCGGATCTTGCGCAGGGCAGTAACCGCTGCCGCCGCTCAGCAAGACCCAGCGCTTGCCGCCTGGATTGGGGACAGCGTCGCCTTTCCATCCTCGATGGTCGACCGGATCACCCCGGCCACAACGCCCCGCGACCGCGCCGAGATCGCCAAAACCCTTGGGGCCGAGGACGCAGCCGCCGTCGTGGCAGAGCCTTTTCGCCAATGGGTGATCGAGGATCCGGGCCTGCCGGCGCTTGCCGCGCTTGGCGATGTGGGGGTGCGTTTGGTGGGCGACGTGGCGCCCTATGAAACGATGAAGCTGCGGCTTTTGAACGGCGCGCATACCGTTCTTGCGGCCTATGGCGGGCTTCTTGATCTTGCCACCGTGGCCGAAGCCGTCGCGCACCCGCCGCTTCGCCGGACGATCCAACGCATGATGGCCGAGGAGGTCGCGCCGACCGTCCCGCTCCCCCCGCCGGTGCTGCGGGACTATCAGCGGGCGCTTCTGAGGCGGTTTGCCAACCCCGCGCTCGCGCATCGCACCGCCCAGATCGCGATGGATGCCAGCCTAAAGGTCCCGCAGCGGCTTCTGGCGCCGATCCGCGCGCGGCTTGCCGCGGGGCACGGGGCGGTGCGGCTGATCGGCGGGGTTGCGGCCTGGATCCTGGGTCTGGCGCGGGGCGCGCGCATCGCGGACCCCTTGTCGGAGGAGTTTGCCCTCATGGCGGGGGCCGCCGGCCACGATCCCACGGCTTTTGCCGCCATGATGATGGACCGCGCCGACATCTTCGGCGATCTTGGCCAGAACGCCGCGTTTCGTGCGGCCCTTTTCGCCGATATCCGCGCGCTGGCCGAAACGGGCCCCGCTGCCCTTTTGGAGAGACCTTGATGCGAACCCTGCACCTCCACCCCGAAGATCCGGTTCATGTCACCGTGGCGCGTGTCCCCGCCGGGACAGAGGTCGCCGGGGTCCAGACGCGAGAGGCGGTTCCAGCGGGTCACAAGCTGGCCACGCGGCCAATCGCTGCCGGTCAGCCGGTGTTGAAATACGGCCAACCCATTGGGCTGGCGCGCGGCGATATCGCGCCCGGCGACTGGGTGCATGAGCACAATCTCGATCCCATGCCAGAACGCGCGGGCGATGTGGCCGAGATCGGCCAGGGGCGGCGGCGCCCCGCACCCGACCCGGTTCCGATGTTCGAAGGTTTTCGACGCGACACCGGGCGGACCGGCACGCGCAACTATCTCGGCGTCCTGACCAGCGTGAACTGCTCGGCCTCTGTCGCCGGTTTCATCACCGAGGAGGCGGCGCGCCGCGGGCTTTTCGACGCGCATCCCAACATCGACGGCGTTGTGGCGCTGACCCATGGCACCGGCTGCGGTATGGATGGCGGCAGCGAGGGGTATGCGATCCTAGAGCGGACGCTGTGGGGCCATGCGGGGCACCCCAATTTCGCCGGGATCCTGATGATCGGCCTGGGGTGTGAGGTGTTCCGGACCGAGGCGATGCTCGACCGCTATGGCCTCCGGGAGACGGACCGCTTTCGCAAGATGACCATCCAGGGTGAGGGCGGAACCCGCGCAACGGTGGAGCGCGGCCTTGCGGTTTTGGCCGAAATGGCGCCGGCCGCGAACCGGGCAGAGCGGACGCCGCGCCCGGCTTCGGACCTGACGCTGGCGCTGCAATGCGGCGGCTCGGACGCCTATTCGGGGATCACGGCCAATCCGGCCCTAGGCGTCGCTGCCGACATGTTGGTCGCGGCGGGCGGCACCGCGATCCTGTCCGAGACGCCCGAGATCTTCGGCGCCGAAACCGGCCTGATGCGCCGCGCGGTCAGCCACGACGTGGCCGCCGCGCTGAAAGCGCGGGTCGATTGGTGGGCGCGCTACACCGCGCAGCACGGCGCAAGGCTCGATTCGAACCCCTCCCCCGGCAACAAGCGCGGCGGGCTGACAACGATTTCGGAAAAGTCGCTTGGCGCAGTCGCGAAATCCGGCCAATCGCCGCTGGCCGGTGTCTTTGGCTATGCCGAGCCCGTCGATATCCCGGGCTTTGTCTATATGGACAGCCCGGGTTACGACCCGGTGTCGGTCACTGGGCAGGTCGCTTCGGGGGCAACGCTGGTGGCCTTCACCACCGGGCGCGGCTCGGCCTTTGGGAACAAGCCCGTGCCATCGCTGAAACTCGCGACCAACAGCCGCATGTATGCCGCGATGCAGGACGACATGGACATCAATTGCGGCGACGTGCTGGAAGGCGTCAGCGTGGAGGATAAGGGCGCCGAGATCTTTGCGCGGCTTTTGGCCACCGCGTCGGGCGCGCGCACACGGTCAGAGGCGCTGGGCTATGGCAGCCGGGAGTTTCTGCCCTGGCAGATCGGCGCCGTTCTTTAGATCGCCTGTGGCGCGGCAGAGTGTTTTTGGGAAATATCTCATAGCGCGCTGAAACCTTTGATTTCAGACCGTATTTTGGCGTTCGGGGCTTTCACAAGACGCGTCAGGCGTCCGGCCAAAGCGGGTTCGACCATGCGCGCCGACCCGCGGCATCGATCACCACCACACGGCACCAACTGCCCCGAAACGGCTCAAGCGAAAGCCGCGCCGTGGTCAGTTCGGTGCCAAGCTCCAGCACTGCCTTGGCGCCGGGACCCAAGGCCAGGATGTTGGCGGCCGGTGAGGTGCAGACCTCCAACCCGTCGCCTTTGCGCTGAATGTCCAGGATCTCGGGGCCCTCGCTGGCATAATAGGCGCCGGCTTTCAGCGCCGACAGCAGGGCCGCGGGCGTGTTTTCGGGGGCTTTGACCATCACCCAGCCGCCAAACCCGTCCATCTGTATCCAATGGCTGTCGTCGGTGGCGATGACGCCGATCTCCCGTCCGCGGGAGAGAAGTGTGTCCAGCAAGGCGCTGCCGTCGCCGCGGTCAAAGGTCAGGCGGCTGCTGTGATTGTAGATCTCAATCGCATGGGCCGCGTCCAGCGATTGCGCATCCGCCAGCGTCAGACTGTACCATTGGGGATGCGCGATGGCGACAAAGGCTCCCGCTGCGCGGCACCGCCGGGCCAGCGCCGGGCCGGTTTCCGCCGCATCCGTTGGGGCGAAATCCAACGGCAGACCAACGGCCAAGATGTGCCAATCGTCGCCCCAAGATGTGGCGGGGGCATGGACCTCCGCGCCGATCAGCGTTGTAAATCCGGTTTCCCGATAGGCCGTTGTGTCAACGATCGGGAAATCAAACACAGCGCGAAAATGGTCGGTTATGGCGGTGAAGTCATAGCCCGCGTCGCGGTAGCGTCGGCACACCTCCTCAGGATCCAACGCGCCGTCGGAACGGGTGGAATGGCCGTGGAGGTTGCCTTTCCAAAAGCGGCCGTCGGCCTGAAATGCCGTCAACATGCGACGCGTCCTTACACTTACTCGAACCAAGAGCTTAAACGGGGCAGTCCCCTTGGTCCGTCGCACGCTGTTTTGGCGCCGTCAATCGGCGAAGCTTCGCCTTTCCGGCGAGCGGTTTTGATTGGGATACCCCCAAGACGTGTCGGCAACCGCGCTTGGACGCCCCCCGCCGCGTGTTTGGCGCTGTGGCTTGCGGGGGGTGGCGAGGGCGCCATCACGACCCAGCCCGCCCGCCAAAGGCACTTTGCGCCCTGCGCGTGGAGAACCTCCGACGCCTATACCGGCCGCCAAGTGGACCGAGGCGGCGCGCGACCTCAAAACGCAGCGCCGCTTGACACGGAGCCACGGCCAGGCTGGCCCTCACCTGCCACCTGTCGGGGCAGGTGAGGCTGCGGGACAACCGGCGGCGGCGCTAAAGCGTGCGGCCGTCCAGCCGCGCGCGGATGATCTCGACCATGCGGGCGGGCTCAAGGATCGGGGGCATCATGCTGGTGACCTTGCCGTCACGGTCGGTGAGGTAAATGAAACTGCCATGGGCATAGACCGGCAGGCCGTCGGGGGTGTGAAAAACAACCTCCCGCTCCACCTGAAACTGCTCTCTGGCGGCGGCGAGTGCTGTTTCGCTGCCGGTGAGACCGATCAGATCCTCGTGGTAGTCGGGCAACGCGCGCGCCAGCGTCTCGGGCGTGTCGAACTCTGGATCGACGGTGATCATGATCGGCGCCACTTGGGCGGCATCGGCGCCCAGCATGTCCAGCGTCTCCCCCATCGCCGGAAGCGCGACCGAACAAATCGCCTCACAATTGGCATAGCCGAAGAAGATCAGCATCGGTTTGCCCGTGTAATCGGCCTCGGTCCGCGTGGCACCGGTTTGATCGACCAGGTCGAACTTTGCGCTCATGTCCAGGAAAAACGGCGGAGGACCGCCTGCAGTGGCGGTCCCGGCGGCAACGCATGCCGCCAAGGCCCAGGCGGCTATTCGAACCATTCGTCTATGAACTCCGCATCGGTTTCAAGTCCGAGGCCAAGGTACCCGCTTTCAGCGATCAGCGCGTTGATCTTGGGATCTTTGCGGAACCACGGGCCTTTGACTTCCTTGGCCTCGGGGTTCAGTTGGGCCCAGACTTTGGTCCATGTATTGGCCTTCACGACCGCCTCGGCATCGAGGGGACGGATGGTTTGGATCTGGTAGAATTTCGCGGGCGTCAGATCGGTATCGCCGACAAGATTGCCATCGACCTCGACCGTTTGGCCGCAAAAAGGCGCCAGTTCCCGCGCAGCCCCGGTAAAGGCGGGCTGGCTGTTTTTGGAGGCCAAAACCAGAACGTTATCGGCGTCGCGGACGATACCCATCTGGCGGTCCCCAGCGCCGCAATCGGCGGGGCAATCGCCGGTCAACTCACACAAAATGTCGACCACCTTGCCGGTGAAAAGGGCCTTTTCTTCCCCCGCAACACCCCAGCCCTTGGCCTTGGACCCTTCTGAGAACGCCCCTTCGGCCAGGACCGGTGTTGCAAGCAGTGCTGCGATGGCTGCGGTTCTAAGGATCATGGTTTCGCACTCTTTGGAATGGCGTACGGGGGCACGACGCCCCAGTCGTCATGGTTCTGGTTCACAAGGCCGGAATTGTCGACGACATCGGCGACGACGAGATAGTTGATGCCGTCACGCTCATAAAGATCGCCGCTGGCGGTGACGCTGTCGCTTTGCACGGACAGGATCGTCCCGCCCCCCGACGCGCCGGTTTCGTCCTGCCATTTCATGACCATATAGACGGTCCCATCCTCGGCCAGAACCCCCACCGGGATGCCGCCCGCGGCGCACCACATCGCGCATGTATGATGCGCGGAGCCTGTGACAGAGTCCGGGGGACCCATCACGCCCGAGAAATAACACCAAGTATCGATGACCTCACCGCTGATGGTCACCCGCGCTCCGGCCGCAAGGGCCGGCAAAGGGGCGATTGTGGCGGCGAGGAGCGCTGCTGCAAGTCGCAGGGACGTCCTCCCGTTAAGCATGGGCAGGGTAGCACCGGCTGTCGCACCTGGTTCTCAGAATTTCGTGAAAATTGGAGTGATCGAGGCGGGGCAATCCGAAAGTCTTATAATAAAATGTCTCCGCTGG
>CALCPC010000348.1 GCA_937900975.1 uncultured Paracoccaceae bacterium | reverse complement strand
CGGCGGGCGGCGTGCTAGACGCCGCGAACCGCGGGTCGGTCTTGACCGGCGCTGCCGTCGCGTGTCCGGGGTGTCTTGGCGCAGGTCGACCCGCTTGCCAAGCGCGCCGACGCCTTCGCGTGGACAGCCGCCGCCCCCCGGTCTATATCGCAGTGCAACGGAACCCGGGCGGGGCGCTGACCCCAATGCGTCGTCCCGCCCCCAGGTTGGGAGAACCACGAGCCGGATCAAAGCCTTATAGCCGCTGCCGCAACCCGAATAATGGTCACAGACGGCGCCATGGGAACCATGATCCAGGACACAAAGCCCGACGAGGCCACCTATCGCGGCGCGCGCTTTCGCGACCATCCGATGGATGTTGGCGGCAATAATGAGCTGTTAAGCCTGACGGCCCCGGACCTGATCCGCGGCATTCACACGGCATTTTTGGAAGCGGGCGCCGATATCGTTTGCACCAACACGTTTTCGGCCAATGCCATCAGCCAGGCCGACTATGACATGGCGGACCTTGCGGTTGAGATGAACCAGGCCTCTGCCGCCCTCGCGCGCGAGGCTGTGACGGCGTTGGACCGCAAGGCGTGGGTCGCCGGGGCGATCGGGCCGACCAACCGCACCGCCTCCATCTCCCCCGATGTGAACGACCCGGGTTTTCGAAACGTCACCTTCGACGCGCTGGCCGAGGCGTATAGTGCGGCGGCAGAGGCGCTGATCGGCGCTGGCGTGGATCTTTTGCTGGTTGAAACGATCTTCGACACGTTGAACGCCAAGGCCGCGCTTTACGCCATCGAAACGCTGCGCGACGCCGGCCATGCGGTGCCGCCCCTGATTATCTCGGGCACCATCACCGATCGGTCCGGCCGCACGCTGACCGGCCAAACGCCAGAGGCGTTTTGGACCTCCGTTTCCCACGCGCGGCCCTTTGCGGTGGGTCTGAATTGCGCGCTCGGCGCCGAGGAGATGCGGCCCCACATCCGGGCGCTTGCCGATCTCGCGCCCGCGCGGATCTCGGCCTATCCGAACGCGGGCCTGCCCAATGAGATGGGGGGATACGACGAAACGCCCGCCCAAACGTCCTCGCATCTTGGCGAATGGGCGCGGGCGGGGCTGGTCAACATCGTCGGCGGGTGCTGCGGGACAGGGCCCGGGCACATCGCAGCCATCAAGGCGGCCGTCGAGGGCGTCGTGCCCCGCACACCGCCGCCGCCGGCAGCGCGGCTGCGTCTTTCGGGGCTGGAGATGTTCGAGGCGGGCGCCGCATGATCCCCGGCGGTTTTATCAACATTGGCGAGCGGACGAATGTCACAGGCTCTGCCCGGTTCAAGAAGCTGATCCTGGACGGCGATTTCGCGACCGCCGTCGATGTCGCCCGCGACCAGGTCGAAAACGGCGCGCAGATCCTCGACGTCAATATGGACGAGGGCTTGCTTGACGGCGCGGCGGCGATGACCACGTTCCTTAATCTCATCGCCGCGGAACCGGATATCAGCCGTGTCCCGTTGATGATCGACAGCTCAAAATTCGAGGTGATCGAGGCTGGATTGCGCTGTGTCCAGGGCAAGCCGGTGGTGAATTCGATCAGCCTAAAGGAGGGCGAGGCCGCGTTTCTCGACCAGGCGCGCACCGTGCGCCGGTTTGGCGCGGCTGTTGTCGTCATGGCCTTTGATGAGGGCGGTCAGGCCGAGACGGCGGACCATAAATTCAGCATCTCAGAACGGGCCTATCACCTTCTGATCGACAAGGCCGGCTTCGCTCCCTGGGACATTATCTTCGATCCCACCATCTTTGCGGTCGCCACGGGGATCGAAGAGCACAACGCCTATGCCGTCGCCTTTTTCGTGGCTACGCGGCGGATCAAGACACAGCTGCCGCATGCGATGGTTTCGGGCGGGCTGTCCAATGTGTCCTTCAGCTTTCGCGGCAACACGCCGGTGCGCGAGGCGATGCACTCCGCCTTCCTTTACCATGGGATCCGGGCGGGGCTCGACATGGCGATCCTGAATGCCGGTCAGAGCACCGGCTATGATGAGATCCCAGAGGCGTTGCGGGTACGGGTCGAGGACGTGCTGCTGAACCGTCGCGCCGACGCGCCCGCCCGTCTATTGGCCGTCGCGGCCCAGTATCGGGGCAGCGGCGCTGCGGCCGTCAAGTCCGATCCCAAATGGCGCGAGCTGCCGGTCGAGGCGCGGCTGAGCCATGCCCTGATCCATGGCATCACCGATTTCGTGATCGCCGACACGGAGGAGGCGCGGCAAAAAGCGGCGCGTCCGCTGGAGGTGATCGAAGGCCCGCTGATGGATGGGATGAACGTGGTGGGCGATCTGTTCGGGGCCGGCAAGATGTTTTTGCCCCTAGTCGTCTACTCCTCG
>CALCPC010000347.1 GCA_937900975.1 uncultured Paracoccaceae bacterium | reverse complement strand
AACGCTGTTGGTGCGAGCGGCCTTTTCGTAAATATTTAGCCGGGCGATACTGATCACCGGTAGGCGGTGATGAGCGACAAAGAGACCGGAGTTGACCTCGCGGTCCTGCCGCGGGCTGTGGAGTTGCAGGTTCTGGACGCGGGTGAGCTTGCGCTGCACTATCACTTTGCAAATATTGCCGACGCGATGGAAACCCTTCTCTTTATCAAGGACTTCTTTCCGTCGGCGCGCTTTGTCATTCAGCCTGTTCTGCACTGAAGGCCTGTCGCGCGGGCGGACGTTAAGGGAATCGTAACTGAGTTCGCATTTTGTCCTGGGGATAAGCGTTAACGGGGCAACGTGCATGGGACTGTTGGAGATGCTGATAATCGCAGGGCTCTCGGTGATCGGGGCCGGGCTGGGCTTCGGCTCCTGGTGGATGATGCAGCGTCTGAAGCGTAAGAAAGCGCCGCCGCCAGCGGTGGAGGATCCGGGAACGGTTGAGCCCGCGCCCGAGCCCCAGCCGGAGGAACCGTTTGAAAAGCAACCGGTCGCCCTTCTGACAGAACCGCTGCCGCAACCCGTCGCGCCACCGCCACTGCCCCGCGAAGGTCCGGACATCTCGGGCCAACTCTCTGCAATTGAAAGACTTTTGCGCGACCTTGCTGCGGCCCAGGCCACATTGCTCGAAAGCGATGCGCCCCCCGCCGACCCCAGGATCGATGCGCTGACAGCGACGCTAAAGTCGCAGGAGCAACGGCTCGACAGCCTTGAAACGCACATGACGCAGGGGTTCGATGGGCTTGCTCTTGTGTTCCGCGAAGCGCTCGATGAACGCGGTCCTGCGGCGGGGGAGGCAGAGGCTGATGATGACGTGGAACGTACCGAACGGATTGCAGAGGCGTTGGAGGCGCGGATCGCCGACAGTCTGCGGGAGGCCGTCGCGCCGCATCTTTCGCTGCTCGGCGAAGACCTCAAACGGTTGACGGACGCCGCGGCCAAAGCGGCGGATCCCGCACCCGCGCTCGACACGCTCGGACAACGGATCGAGGCGGCGCGCGTGGCGATGACCGAAGCGACGCGCGACCTTGATGCAAGGATCACAGAGATTGCCGCCGCGCGGGGCGGAGGCGTGGCTACGCCCAGCCCCAGCGCCGGTTTGGAAACCGATCTGGCGCTTCAGCCAAAGGTGGCAGCGCTGGCGAAACGCCGGCTTTCTTACATCCCGTCTTCGGACGGTGGCGAAGCCGCGGGCCGCACGGGGACAGAGTGAAAGTTGTTGCGACCTGCCCCGCGGAGACCACTGAAAGCAGCCTTGTCGCACTCCGCCGCCGCTCTGGACCGCCGTTTCGGGTGCGTGCCACGTGCATCAGCGCCCATTGGTTGGTCCAAGACGGCCGACCGAGATTTTGTCTAAGACTTTGGCGCAGATCCAACGATCGATGGGCGGTGTCGCTCGGCGAAGACGGTGTTTCGCCAAGCCCGCTCGATGCCGCCACACTCGCCGACACGCTGGAAGCGGCGGTCGGGTTTGCCGAAGAGCTGCCAGCGGCAAGTGAGCAAATCCTCGATCGGACCCAAGGCATCGCAGCGGCGCGGCAGACCCGCCTGGCCCTCGCGCTTTTGGTCGGCGACGCCTTGAATGACTGGTTGCCAGCACCCGCGCGCGTCTTTGAAAGGACCTAACATGAGCCGTCCAGCGGATTTCAAAGCGCAAGCGCAAGCCGTGCGCCAAGCAACGCAAGCGAAACTCCGCGCCTTACGGGCGGAGCGGTTGGAAAAAATGCGCGCGGCAAAACCTCAGGTCGCAGCGCCGGCCAGACCAACGGTTCGGACATCAGAACCGCCAGCGCTCGAAATCTCCGCCGACGCCTCGCGCATCGTGGACATGGATCGCACCGGTGCCGTGCGAGACAGTCCCCCCGCCACGCCGGTCCCGGAACCGGCCGAAGGCATCGCACAACACCCCCAACCCGCCCCCGAGCTCGACAGCCATCCCGCGAGCAGACCGGAGGCCGGCGGCGCTTGGGCGCCACACACTCAATCCCCGGAAACCGCAACCCCGGTCGCTGCCGGGGATGATCCCCCGGCTGCCGAGGCCGACGCGGTCACTGTCCCCCAGGTCGCGGGACCGCCGCCCGCGGACACCTCTGGCCAGGAGACGCATGGTCTAACCGATGAACCGTCGAACCCGGCGCTTGGCATTGTCGATCCAAGCGCCCGGTCGGTTGCCGCCGAAACCAGCAACGACAACACTCAATCAACCCCTGGTGACGCGCCCAGCGCGCAACCGGCGGACGACGCGTCCAGCGCCGCGCCGGACCGTTGGGACGTGCTCGACATGCCCACGCCGCCAAGTGAAGCATCCCGCCCACCGAAGGCACCTCGAACGCCCGAGGAAGCCCCGGCGCGAAGCGATCTCGCAACACTCCCTGGCGCCGGGCCGGGACTTGTTTGGGTGCTGCAGCAGCAAGGGATCGCATCGTTGCGCGATCTCGCGGATGCTGACGGCGAAAAGCTGCGGGCCGACCTTGGCGTGATCGGCCAAATTTTGGATGTCCCGGGCTGGATCGCACACGCCCAGTCGCAAACCCCAGCCGAGGAGCTATGACGATGCGCGGCAAATTCCGTGCTTTGAGGGCAGTCCGCACCGATTGGCCTTCCCCGGCGCCCTCGGCACCCCGGCATCGGCGTCCTTCCACCGGGCGGTCTGCGACTGATCCCCCGCAAGCACCCGCCCTTGATCGGTTTTTGCGCCTTGACCCCAACGCGCCCTTCTCTTATCCAGCAGCATCCCGGACATCAGCGCCGCAATGCACCCGGCGCATCATCGGAATTAGATCGAGGACAAACGCATGTCGCGCCGTTGCGAATTGACCGGCAAGTCGCCCATGGTTGGCAACAATGTCAGCCACGCCAACAACAAAACCAAGCGGCGATTTCTGCCGAACCTCAACGACGTATCGCTGACCAGCGAAACGCTCAACCGCACCTTCCGGTTTCGTATCGCCGCCTCGACGCTGCGCACGGTCGACCATCGCGGCGGTCTCGACGCGTTCCTGGCCAAAGCCAAGGACGAAGATCTCTCTCCCTCCGCGCTTAAGGTAAAACGCGACATCGCTGCCGCCCGCGCGTAACCCACAGGTTTGCACCTGGAGCAGTTCGCGAACACTCTAGGCGAAAAATCGCGTTTTGAACTCTTCGCCGCGAAGCGCTCGGCAAAAGAGTGTTGTGGCCTTTCGCGGATCAGTCTAGGCAGCGCAAACCCG
>CALCPC010000346.1 GCA_937900975.1 uncultured Paracoccaceae bacterium | reverse complement strand
AATCGGCGGGCGTAAGGGCGTCGGGCAGGGCGAGGTCGCGCGACCGGCTGAAAAGATCGACAAAGGCGGCGAAGGTCATCCCGGGGCGGAGTGCGACGCGCACATCGCCAAAATCCCGGCAAAACCGGCTGTTGAAAAGCACGAGGTTTTCGTCAGCATCGAACAGCGCGAACCCCTCGTCCACGCTTTCGATGGCTTCGTTGAGATTGGATTGGGCGGTCTCGATCTCGCGGTTGGCCAAGGCGAGTAGGGCGTTGCTTTCGTTCAAAAGATCGAGCGCCCGCTCAAGCTCTGCCGTGCGCTCGCGCACTTTCGCGTCGAGAAGGGCTGCCCGCTCAAACTGGGCATAGGCGTTGGAGGTATCGCTGGGCGCCTGTTCGACGCGCCGCATCAGCGCCGAGCAGATGTTCAACAGCTAGTCGCGCTGGCGCTCAACCGTGTCGGTGGGGTGCAAAAGCTCAAGCACGTCCGCCACGCCCCGTTGCCGGCGGCGGGAACAGCGCGACGCCAGTCATGGTGTGGTTAAGGTGCAGCGGGCCGATCTGTTCGCCGTATCCCGAAAAGCCGACGATACCGTGTTTGCGGAACACGGTGTTGACGCGGTGCATGGATTGCGATTTCAGCGCCTCGATCCGGCGCAGAACGCAGTCAAAGCCCAGGATGCTGGGCGCGGGATGGCCGTTGATCAGGGCGGTGATCTCCCGGTCCAGATGATCGGCCATATCCTGTGGCTCTGCCACTGTCAGCACCATCCCCTCGTCAATGGCCGAAAAGAACGCCAAATCGCCATCCTCGTTGACCCGCTGGATGGCGCGCACATGGTAATCGGCGCCGATGCGGACCGTGACGGGATGGGCGGCAAAGATCATCTCATCCAGTTGGGCGGGATCCTTGCCGATCAGGCGCGCATATTCGGCCGCCGCCGGTTCGTCGTTGATGCCTTTGACGACGCGGCGGACCGGATCTGCGGCCGTGACAACCATCCGGGTGCTGGTCGGGTTCATGTGGTTGATCGAAAACGGCCGCGCCTCGTAATTGGTGGCGACAAAAGTGACGGTGGCCGCGTTCTCATAAACCCGCCCGTTCAGCGAGACATAGGTGTTGCCAAACCGCAAACCGTCGCCGGCAGAGCCACCGAAAAGCGGAAAACCAGCCAGGCTTGGCGCAATCGCGTTCACAAGCTCATCCTCGCGGCGCGACAGACCGTCGACCAAAAGAAAGCTGAACCCGTTGGGCTTGGAATGATTGGTGGTGCGCAACACCACCCGGTTTTGGATCAATATGTCGACGGTGGCCGACAGGTCAGCCGTCGCCAAATCCTCGATCAAGACGGTGCGGGCCGCAAAGTTTCGGCTGGGCAGCCCGACCGCCACCACATGATCCTCAACATACCCTGTGCGTCCGATCTCACCCGCGCTGGTACAGCCCACCACAGGACAGGTCAGGGCAGAGGACAACGCCTCCACCAACCTGGTGAAATCCGACCGAGGGCTGGCAAACAGCAGCACGTGCGCCAGCTTGGTGCCGGCGAACGACTCGACGATTTTTGCTGCGCAATCCGGGTCCCCGGCGGCAACTTCTGATGACAGGAACGCGCCGTGATCTCTTGTGAAACATGGATCATCGACGCGCCAAAGCGTGCCTTCCATGCGGATGGTTCCTCCCGAAGGATAGCGTAGCGCTATGCCTCGCCTTTAGGCAACAGCGCAGAAAAGCGCGCCTCCTTGGCGACAAGCACGGCCTGCGTTCTGTTCTGCACGCCAAGCTTGCGCATGATCGCTGTAACATGCGCTTTTACGGTCGCTTCGGCGATGGACAGCTCAAACGCAATCTGCTTGTTCAGCAAGCCATCGCTCATAAAGTCAAGGATTCTAGCCTGTTGCGGGGTCAGGGAGGACAGCGCCCGCAGTGCCTGGCTTTGCCGGCTGGGAACTTCGGTCGGGACGAAATTGTCGGGCACGAAGATCCGGCCGGAGGAGATGCTATCAATTGCCGCACTAAAGAGCGTGCGCGGAGAATGCTTCGGCAGCTAGCCCGCGGCGCCGAGTTTAAGGGCCGAGGTGATGATCCGGTTGTCGGTCAGCGAGCTGACGACAAGCACAGGCGCGGGTGCGACTGCGGCCACGAGCTTCATCAGCCCATCCAGCCCGGTCGCATCGGGCAAATTGAGGTCAAGCACCACCAGCGCCGGCGCCGGCGCGTCCTCAAGCGCCACGATCGCCTCGCCGATGCTGTTCACGGCGCGGATTTCCTCAAATTCGCAAATCGAGCGAAGCGTCAGTTCCAGCGCGTCGCAAAACATCGGGTGAGCGTCGACGACAAGCGCCCAGCCGCCCTGGCTGAGCCCAAAAGTTGCTGTGGTGGAGATATCGGTTATCTGCATCTTGTCGACGCTAGCACCGCCGATGGCTCCCGTATCTAAGCCATAGGTCGCATAGAAAAAGGCGCGCCGTTCGGGCGCGCCTTCGGGGATGGTAAGTCGGTCGCTTTATTCGACTGCGGCCAGCTGTTTCGGCTAGCGGAAGGTCCACAGCGTGCCGCCTTGGTTCAGGTAGTTGACCTTTTTGGCCACCTCGCCACCCCACAGCGGAACAGCCCCACCCCAGCCGGAGATGATCGAGACATATTGCTCGTCGTTTTGCTCCCACGTCACGGGCTGGCCGACGATGCCGGATCCGGTTTGGAAGCTCCAAAG
>CALCPC010000345.1 GCA_937900975.1 uncultured Paracoccaceae bacterium | reverse complement strand
GCGCCAGGCGGCGTTGAAGATTGGCCGCGCCGGTTACTGGGGGATAGCGCGGCACGCCCGTGCCGGGGACCGCTTCGATCACGCTGGCGGGATTGGGGTCGAGGAAAAAGGCAAGCGACCGCCGCCGCCGCCGCGGCGCCAGCACGCGGTGGGGTGTGGAGACATAGACGTCGTTGGTCCAGCGCATCAAGCAATCCCCAATGTTGACAACAAACGCGTCCGGCACCTGCGGCACGTCGATCCAGTCGCCATCCCGGGGCCGCACCTGCAGCGCGGCAACCCCGTCGGTCATCAATAGCGTGAGGGAGCCATAGTCGGTATGCGCCCCGGCCCCCATCTCGGCGCCGCCCGCCGGATAAGACAGCAGCCGCAGCGTGGCCAGCGGCGCGGTAAAATGCTGCGCGAACCAGTCGTCGGCAAGGCCAAGATCCCGCGCAATGGGCCGGTGGAGTGCGACACCCAGCGCCCAGGCGGCCTCAAAATATCGCAACGTCGTCTCACGAAAGCCCGGCAGGTCGGGCCAAACATTGACGCCGCGAAAGGGCTCCCCCGCCCGAACGCGGGCATCGTCCGGGCTGAGGTCGAGCCCGATGTTGAAAGCCTCCTTCCGGTCGGTCTGGCCAGAGGCTGGGTCCAGCATTTCCACGCGGTCCGCGACCCAGCCGCGGTTATGCGCGGTTTTCTCGATGCCAAGCGGGGCCTTTTCGGCCTCGGACAGCGCAAAAAAGCGGTCGCCGGCAGCAAAGGTTTCGGCGATAAGCCCCGGGGCGATGCCGTGGCCGGTCAGCAGGAAAAAGCCAGGGCCCCGGCAGGCCGCGCCAAGCGCGCGGGCGAAGGCGTCGGGCACCCGGGCCATCTCGGCCCAATCCAGCGTCGGGATCACGTCCGCGCCTCTCTGCCAAGGCGCGGCAGCCGTGGCAGCCTTGGCGCGCCCAGAAAGCGATCCATCGCCCGGCTGACGCGGGCCAGGTGCTCTGCCCGGCTTTCGGGGGTAGAGCTGTCCATTTGATAGTGTTTGGCAAAGACCCGCCGGCACCCCGGCGCGCAAAGCAACCAAACGCCGCGCAGGATCGTCCGCCGCCCCGGCGCGCCGATAAAGGCCGTCAGCCAGCGCGTAGCACCGCCCGAGGTAAAGACGCCAAGCCGCGTGATATGCGCAAGACCGCGCCGGATCGCGGGATTACGCTCATCGGGCATCAAGAAAGCGGTGCCCGGCAGCATCACGCGGTCCAGCCATCCCTTCAGGATCGCGGGCATCCCATACCACCAGGTCGGATAGACAAAGATCAGCGTGTCGCACCATAGAAGGTCGGCAACATGGCGCGCGACGGGCCGGGTGTTTTCTGCGGTATCTTCGTAGGCGGCGAACTCGGCGGGCGACAGGCAGGGGTCGAACGCAACGGCGTAAAGATCGATCAGCCGGATCTCGGCCCCTGCCGCGGCCCGGCGCGCCTCAACTGTCTGCCGCACAGCGGCGGTAAAGCTGGCGGGATCGGGATGGGCGTAGACGATAAGCGCCCGCATGTCAGAAAGCCTCCATCTCGCGCCCGACACGGTCCAGAAACGCCTCCCGCCGGGTCGCCGTGGCGCGGTTCATGTCGTAAAGCGCGAGGTAGCGCATCGTCTTGGGCCGCGTCACATGCCAAAGCGCGCGGGTCACCACCCGGCGCGGCGGATCGCCGGCGCCGATGGCGCGCAACCGCGTGCCGCCATAGGTGGTGATCGCGGCAAGCTTCTGGATTTGCGTGAGGTTCGGGCGCACTTTCCCAGCCTCCAAGCGAAACGAGACGCCGGGCAGAAAAACACGGTCGAAAAATCCCTTCAGGATTGCGGGATAGCCGAAATTCCAGCCCGGAAACACCAGCACCAACGCCTCCGCCGCGCGAAGCCGGTCCACATATGGGCGAACGGGATCGATATTGGTGGCTGTCTCGTGATAGCCGCGCCGCTCCGCCTCCGTCAAAAGGGGCGAGAAACCCTCGGCGTAAAGATCGCAGTCGTCGACGGACCACCGCGCGGCCAGGGCTGCGCGGGCACGCGCGTGCAAGGCGGACGAGAAGCTCTCGGGACAGGGATGCGCAAAAAGAAGGAGGGCGCGGGGCTTGTCGCTCACACCGCTGCCCCCAAGCACATCCGGCCCACGGTGGGCGCCCCCCCGAAGGGGGGCGGGGGGGCGCGTTGCTGCCCCGCGCGCGCACGGTCATTCTGCAGCCCGCAATGCCGGATACGCATACATCCGATCAAAGGCCCAATCCGGGTCGTCCCACGCAATCATCTTGCCGGGGTTCAACAACCCCTTCGGATCGGCTTCGCGCTTGAACGCCAATTGCCGGTCGTCGACGGTCTGGCGCCCGCCTTCCTCCAGGGTATAGCGATGGGGGTTGAAGATCATCGCCCCCGCCGCCTCATGCATGGCCACGATTTCATCCAAACGCGCCTCGGTGGTGAACTTCACAAGGCTCAAGCCTGCAAACATCACCCGCCCGCCTTCGCGCAGCACCTCCAAATGCTGCAACACCTCGGGCGAAAGCGCGTCCCGCATCTCCGCGATCAGCTTTAGATGATCGGGAAACCCATAGCGAACCTGCAGAAAGGTGATCGACGGATCGACCTTCACCGCGCGAAGCGACGAATGGTTCCAGCCGAATTCGAACACCGGGACCGGCCCTTTTTCCCAGCCTGAGACGTCGCTTCGGTAGATCAGCCGCGCCTCCGACCGCCGCCCCAAAAAGGTGCTGAACCCGTCCATGGAGTGTGGCGCCACCATCAACGCCACAAGATGCGTGCCGGGCGTCACATGCGGTTTTACCCGCTGAAAATAGTCAAACGCCATCGGCGCCTCGAAAACGGTGGCAAGCTTGATCAAAACCCCGTCGAGATTGGCCAAATCCTCGGCGAACGCCGCGGCCTCCATGCACGCGTCGAAGGCCACGAACATCTCGACCCAGTCATAGGCGGGCGCAAGTGGCATCTCGATCT
>CALCPC010000344.1 GCA_937900975.1 uncultured Paracoccaceae bacterium | reverse complement strand
GAGGGGATGCGCGACGCGCCCGCGGCGCTTCTCTGCGCGGCGGGCGTGCCCTTTGGCCTTGGCGGGGTCGCGCGTGTCGGCACCGGTGCAGTCCCGGCCGAGATGGTTTTGGGCGAACATGTGCGCCTTGGCTCGGACCGTGTAATCCTGTCGCGGGGGTTCCACGACCGTGCCGCGACGGTCGCCGAGATGCGCCAAAACCTCGATTTCCGGGGGGAGCTTTCGGCGTTGAAAGCCGCCTATGCTGCACACACCCGCGCCGATCCGGGCCACATGGCGCAAAACCGTGCCGCGTTCCAAGCGGCGGTCGCGGCCGTCGCCGCAAAGATGCGGTAAGCCCCAGTCCGCCCGCAAACTGTTGGCGCGGCGCTTTGGCTGCGGCCCGAAGGCTCTATTCTCGGTTGACAGGCCGGCACGCCGGGATAGGGTCGCGGCAAATCCGGGATCGCGGCCCTCGATCCCCCGCTGTCCAAGCCGCCCGCGCGACTTGGCACGCCAAGCTGTGAAAGGGCCAAACCCCATGGTCGCACGCGTCATCCCCGTAGAGCCCTTCGAGCTTGTGATCTTTGGCGGCACCGGCGATCTTGCCCGGCGGAAGATCCTGCCCAGCCTCTATCGCCGCATGAAGGTCGGCCAAATGCCGCCCGAGGCGCGGGTCATTGGTGCCGCTCGCGGCAAAATGACCCGGAAAGCCTTCCAAGCGCTTGTCCAGGAGGCTTTGTCGGAGTTTGTGGCCGAGGCCGACCAAACCGAAGCCGACATTCAGCGCTTTGTTGAGGCTTGCGATTTCGTGACGCTGGATGCGCTCGGCACCGGTGGTTGGGCCGAACTGGGCAAAAAACTGCGTCCCGATGTGACGCGGGCCTTCTACCTTTCGGTCGGCCCGTCGCTGTTCGGCCCGCTTGCGCAGCGCTTGTCGGAGCGGGGGCTGGTCACGCCGGAAAGCCGGATCGTGGTCGAGAAACCGTTGGGCCACGACCTCGCCTCGGCCCGCGCGCTGAACAAGGAATTGTCGACCCCCTTCGACGAACGCCAGATCTACCGCATCGACCACTATCTGGGCAAAGAGACGGTGCAAAATCTGATGGCGCTGCGCTTTGCCAATGCGTTGTTTGAGCCGCTGTGGAACGCGCGCCACGTCGATCATGTCCAGATTACCGTGGCCGAAAGCATCGGCGTGGCGGGGCGCGGCAGCTATTATGACAAATCCGGCGCCATGCGCGACATGGTGCAAAACCACCTGATGCAGCTTTTGTGCCTGACGGCGATGGAGCCGCCCGCCCGCTTCGATCCCGATGCCGTGCGCGACGAAAAGCTGAAGGTCATCCGGGCGCTCGACCCGGTTGCGCCGGGCAACACGGTGCGCGGCCAATACCGCGCGAATGGCGTGGATGGCAGCTATCTCGACCATGTCGGCAATCCCGACAGCCGCACGGAAAGCTTTGTCGCGATCCGGGCCGACATTTCCAATTGGCGCTGGGCGGGGGCGCCGTTCTATCTGCGCACCGGCAAGCGTCTGCGCACGCGGATGTCGGAAATCGCTATTGTCTTCAAAGACGTGCCGCATTCGATCTTTCCCGAGGTTGACGAAAAACGCGGCAACGCGCTGGTTATCCGCCTGCAACCGGATGAGGGGATCACGCTGCGGATGACGATCAAGGATCCTGGCCCCGGCGGCATGCGGCTGACCGAAGTGCCGCTGGATATGACATTCGCCGATGCGTTGGAGGGCCAAGAGGTCGCCGACGCCTATGAGCGACTGATCATGGATGTGATCCGCGGCAACCAGACGCTCTTTATGCGCGGTGATGAGGTGGAGGCCGCCTGGGCCTGGACCGATGGCATTCTGGCGGGGTGGGAGGCCGGATCGGCCCGCCCCTCCCCCTACGACGCCGGCGGCTCTGGCCCTGAGGATGCGCTTCTCCTTCTCCACCGCGATGGCCGCCGCTGGCGTGAGATCGAGGGTTAGCCGATGCCGGGCGGGACCCTTGGCTGGGTGAAGGGCCACCGCCCCGATGCCGGTGGTGCAAACCGTTCCGCCGTGCCTGCGCGGCGGCATGGGCTTTCGGCGCGGCGCGCGCCCCGCACGCGCGGCGTTGCCCAGACGCGGATCGCGCCGGGCCGCCGAAAGGCCGCGGTCGCGGTGATCGAACGCGGGCTCGGCCTGCTCGAACGGCGGCAGACGGCGGTCGGCGTTGTGGGCCGCGCCGTCTCGGGCGGGCGGGGGCAGGCAGGCAGGGGCGGTTTCGCCGACAGGGCCGGGGACTGCGCCAAAATCACCAGCGCCGCGCCCGGCTTTTTGGGCGGCGCTGCCGCAGCGTGCCGAGACAGGGGGCGGCGGGACCCTTGCCAAGGCGCTTGGCGCTTTGACCCGGTTGCGGATGGCGTTCTCGACCGATGCGCCCAAGACGGGCATCCCGCGCCCGGACCGGGGCACTGGGATCGCTTGTTCGCCCGCCCAGGGCCGCAGGTTCAACGCGCGCCGGAGGCGGGGCGCGGTTCAGATCTTGGTGCTTTGGCCAAGCCCGAGGGACCACCCGCGCTACGATATCGACAAAGGCCCAAACAGCAAGACACCCGAACCGGGAGGAAGCCATGGAACTGAACGACACCGTCGCCAAAGTGACCGCCGCAATCGTTGCGCGCAGCACGCAGGCGCGGGCGCAGTATCGCGACCGTATGGCGCGCCAGCGGGACGAAGGCCCCCGCCGCGCGCATCTGACCTGTGGCAACCAGGCCCATGCCTATGCCGCGATGGGCGACGACAAGGCCGCACTGACGGGCTCTGCCGGCAATATCGGGATCGTGACGGCCTACAACGACATGTTGTCCGCCCATCAACCCTTTGCCCTCTATCCCGATCTGATCAAGGGGGCCGCGCGCGCGGCGGGGGGCACGGCGCAGGTCGCGGGCGGTGTGCCGGCGATGTGCGACGGCGTCACCCAGGGCCAATCGGGGATGGAGCTTAGCCTGTTCTCGCGCGACGTCATCGCGCTGGCCACCGGTGTCGCGCTGTCGCACAACACCTTCGACGCCGCGCTTTACCTCGGTGTGTGCGACAAGATCGTGCCGGGCCTGATCATGGCCGCCGCGACCTTTGGCCATGTGCCCGCCATCTTCGTCCCTGCCGGCCCGATGACCAGCGGCCTGCCCAACGACCAAAAGGCCAAGGTCCGCCAGCAATTCGCGGCCGGCGAGATCGGGCGCGATAAGCTGATGGAGGCCGAGATGGCCTCCTATCACGGTCCTGGCACGTGCACATTCTACGGCACGGCCAACACCAATCAGATGCTGATGGAGTTCATGGGCCTGCACTTACCGGGCGCGGCCTTTATCAACCCCGGAACGCCGCTGCGCGACGCCTTGACCGAGGAGGCCGCGCGCCGGGCGCTGGCGATCACGGCGCTTGGCAACGCCTACACGCCGGTCTGCGATGTTTTGGACGAGCGGGCTTTTGTCAACGGCATCGTCGGATTGATGGCCACCGGGGGGTCCACCAACCTTCTGATCCATCTTCTGGCGATGGGCCGGGCTGCGGGCGTGATCTTGGATTGGGCGGATTTTGAGGCGTTGTCGGACGCCACGCCGCTGATGGCGCGGGTCTATCCCAACGGGCTGGCCGATGTGAACCATTTTCACGCCGCCGGCGGGCTTGGCTTTATGATCGGAGAGTTGTTGGACGCGGGCCTGCTCCACCCCGATACACGCACCGTCATGGGCGGGGGGCTGGCGGCGTATACCCAGGAGCCGAAGCTAAAGGACGGCGCCCTGGTGTGGGAGGACGGCGCGGGCACGACGCTAAACGACAAGGTGTTGCGCCCGGCCCGCGATCCTTTTCAGCCGACGGGCGGGACCAAACGGCTGGCCGGCAATCTTGGCACGGGCGTCATGAAGGTCTCGGCCGTCGCGCCGGAGCGGCATGTGATCGAGGCCCGCGCGCGCGTGTTCGAGGATCAGGCGGAGGTGAAGGCCGCCTACAAGGCGGGGGCCTTTACCGAAGACACCGTGGTCGTCGTCCGGTTCCAGGGGCCCCAGGCCAACGGCATGCCAGAGCTGCACAGCCTGACGCCGATCCTGGCCGTTCTTCAGGATCGCGGGCTGAAGGTGGCCTTGGTCACCGATGGGCGGATGTCGGGGGCCTCCGGTAAGGTGCCCTCGGCCATCCATGTCAGCCCCGAGGCTGTGGCTGGCGGCGCGCTCGCCCGGCTTCGGGACGGCGATCTGGTCCGGGTGGACGCCGTTGCCGGCACGCTTGACGTGCTGACGGCCGGGGCTCTCGACAGACCCTTGGCGACGCGCGATCTCAGCGATTATCACTGGGGCAATGGGCGTGAGATGTTTGGCGCGTTCCGTGCCCGGGCGGGCAGCGCCGAAACCGGTGCGTCGGTGATTTTCTAGGGGGAGCCCATGGCCGTATTGACCAGTCAGGCAGCGCTTGACGCCATCTACGATGCGGCGCCAAGTGCCGCGTCGACCGAAAAGGTCGCGACCGCGCTGACGCCCGCTTACCGCGCGTGGATCGAGGCGGCACCGTTTTGCGCGCTGGCCACCGTCGGGCCCGAGGGGCTTGATTGCTCTCCCCGCGGCGACATCGGGCTCGTTGTCCTTGTGGTTATCGACGCAGAGCTCGCGCTTCCCGACCGGCGCGGCAACAATCGGATCGACAGTCTGCGCAACATCGTCCGCGACCCGCGCGTGGCGCTGATGTTTCTGATCCCGGGCTCTGGCATGGTGAGCCGGGTCAACGGCCGGGCCGAGATCCGCGACGATGCCGCGCTGTTGGCGCAATATCCCCAGAACGGCAAACTGCCCCGCACGGTCACGCTGATCCGGATCGGCGAGGTTTACTTTCAGTGCGCCCGGGCGATCCATCGCGCCGACATCTGGAACACGCGGCCCGCGCTGTCGGACTTGCCAACAACCGGACAGATCCTGGCCTCGATGACCAAGGGGGCCATCGACGCCAAGGATTACGACGACAACTGGACCGCGCGCGCGGCCAAGACGATGTGGTAGGCGGCGCCCGCGGGCCCGCGTCCTGACACCCCCACGCCGCAACCCACCCACGCAGCCGACGGAGCGCCCACGCTGCCGCTCACGCCAGCCGAGGCCAACAGCCGCAACCGCGAGATCTGCGGCCTTGCGCCGATCATCCCGGTCCTCGTGCTGAAGGACGCAGGCTCAGCCCGGCCCTTGGCCGAAGCGCTGGTCGCGGGCGGCTTGCCGGTTCTTGAAGTCACGCTGCGCACGCCCGCGGCGCTTGCCGCCATTCGGGCTATGGCCGGTGTTCCGGGCGGGGTTGTGGGCGCCGGCACGCTGGTCACGCCGGGCGATGTGCGCGCCGCGGTCGATGCTGGCGCGACTTTCGGCGTCTCGCCGGGGGCGACCGACGCGCTTTTGGCGGCGTGCGAGGCTGAGGGCTTGCCGCTGCTGGCCGGTGCTGCCACCGCGACAGAGGCGATGGCGATGCTGGAGCGGGGCTATGATGTCCTAAAATTCTTCCCCGCTGAGGCAGCGGGCGGTGCCGCCGCGCTGAAGGCGATCGGCGCGCCCTTGCCGCAAATCGCCTTTTGCCCGACGGGTGGTGTCAGCCCGGCCAACGCTGACAGCTATCTCAGCCTTCCCAACGTGCTGTGCGCCGGCGGCTCCTGGGTGGCGCCCGCCGACAAGATAGCGGCGGGCGACTGGGCGGGGATCGAGGCGCTGGCCCGCGACGCAGCGCAGGTGGAGCGCGGTGCATGAGCGCCTATGACACGCTTAGCCAGCACCGTAAAGCGCAGGGCGGCACCCGGATCGCCGACCTTTTCGCCGAAGATCCCAAGCGATTTCAGCGGTTCTCGGCGCGCTTGGATGACATGCTTTTCGACTATTCGAAAACCGCGCTCGACGACGCGGCGCGCGACGGTCTTCTGGCGCTGGCGCGGGCGCGCGGTGTGGAGACGCGGCGCGACGCGATGTTTGCCGGCGCCCGGATCAACGAGACGGAGGACCGCGCGGTTTTGCACACCGCGCTTCGCAATCTTTCCGGGGGGCCGGTTGTGGTGGACGGCCAGGACGTCATGCCGGGCGTGCGCGACACGCTTGCGCGGATGACCGCCTTCGCCAAGGCCGTGCGGGCCGGCACGATCCGCGCGCCGGGCGGCGCGGCCTTCCGCGATGTGGTCAATATCGGCATCGGCGGCTCTGATCTGGGGCCGGTGATGGCGGTCGAGGCGCTGGCCCCCTACCATGACGGGCCGGCCACGCATTTTGTCTCAAACGTCGACGGGGCGCATATCCATGATGTCCTAAAAGCGCTCGACCCCGCCACGACCCTGGTGATCGTCGCCTCCAAAACCTTCACCACCATCGAAACGATGACCAATGCGCGCACGGCGGAGCGCTGGCTTCGCGATGGTGGCGTCGCGCCCGGCGGGCATTTCGCGGCGCTGTCCTCGGCGACCAACAAAACCGCGGAATTCGGGATCGATCCGGCCCGGGTTTTTGGGTTCGAGGACTGGGTTGGTGGGCGCTACTCGCTTTGGGGGCCCATCGGCCTCAGCCTAATGCTGGCCATCGGTCCAGAGGATTTCGGCGCCTTTCTGGGCGGCGCCGCGGCGATGGACCGCCATTTCGCCACCGCACCCTTGGCCGAAAACCTGCCCGTTCTCCTGGCGCTGGTGGGGATCTGGCACAACAATGTCTGCGGCCACGCAACCCGTGCCGTGCTGCCCTACGACCAAAGGCTTCTGCGGCTGCCGGCCTATCTGCAGCAGCTTGATATGGAATCGAACGGCAAACGCGTGGCGCTTGACGGCACAGCGCTTGACGAGATGTCCGGTCCCATCGTTTGGGGGGAGCCCGGGACCAACGGCCAGCACGCGTTTTATCAACTCATCCACCAGGGCACGCGGATTGTGCCCTGTGAGTTCCTGGTCGCGGCCGAAGCGCACGAGCCCCAGCTTCGCCACCAGCACGATCTTCTGGTCTCTAATTGTTTCGCGCAGGCCGAGGCGCTGATGATCGGGCGGACAAAGGCCGCGACGCCGCACCGCGTCTTTCCCGGCGACCGGCCTTCGACGATGCTGCTTTACCGGCGTCTCGATCCCGCGACGCTTGGCCGGATCATCGCGCTTTATGAGCATCGGGTGTTTGTCGAGGGCGCGATCTGGGGCCTGAACAGCTTCGATCAATGGGGGGTGGAATTGGGCAAGGCGCTGGCCCAGGACAAGTTGCCCTTGGACGAAGGCGGCGACGCGGCTTCCAAGGACGGCTCCACCGCCGGGCTGCTTGCCGCGCTTCGGACGTTGCGCGCGTCATGATCGCGCTGAGCGCGCGGATGGCGCGGGTCGGCGGTTCGGCGACGGCTGCGGCGATGGCGCGGGCGGCGGCGGCAAAGGCCGCGGGGCGGCCCGTGATCTCACTGACCACTGGCGAGCCCGATTTCCCAACCCCGCCCCATATCCGACAGGCCGCCAAGGCGGCGATCGATGCGGGCGAAACGCGTTACACCGCGGTCGATGGCACGGCGGCGCTGAAAGAGGCGATTGCCGCAAAGTTTGCCCGCGAAAATGGGCTCAGCTTCGCGCCAGAGCAGATTATTGCCTCAACCGGGGCCAAGCAGTGCATCTTTAATGCGCTGCTGGCCACCATCGGCGCGGGCGACGAGGTGATCGTGCCGGTCCCGGCTTGGGTCAGCTACCAAGATATCGTGACGTTGGCTGGCGGACGGCCGGTGCCGGTGATGACGCGGCCCGAGGACGGGTTCCGCCCGCGGGTCGAGGCGATCCAGGCGGCGATCACACCGAATACCCGCGCGCTGATGCTGAATTCTCCGGCCAATCCGACGGGGGCGACGCTGTCGGAAGCAGAGCTTCGCGGCATTGGCGCAGCCCTGGCCGGGCGGCCCGACATTCTGGTGATCTGTGACGATATCTATGAGCATATACTTTACGACGGCGCGCGCCATGCGACGCTGGCCGCCGTGTGCCCCGAACGCGCGGATCAGGTTCTGACGGTCAACGGCGTTTCTAAGGCTTATGCGATGACCGGGTGGCGGCTTGGCTATGCGGCGGGGCCCGTGGCGCTGGTGCGCGCGATGCGGGTGCTGCAATCGCAATCCACCACCAACCCCTCTAGCATCGCGCAGGCGGCGGCGGTGGCGGCCCTGAATGGCGGGCTGAATGCGGTTGTCCAACAATCCGCGGCCTTTGCGCGGCGCCGCGACGCGTTGCTTGCGGCGTTGGCGGCGATCCCGGGGCTGGACCTTGTCCGGCCGGAAGGGGCGTTTTACCTCTTTATTGGGATTGGCGCGCTTCTCGGTGGGCGGAGCGGCAGCGAGGCGGCCTTTGTCGATGCGCTGGTGGAGG
>CALCPC010000343.1 GCA_937900975.1 uncultured Paracoccaceae bacterium | reverse complement strand
GGCCATGTGCCCGGCTCCGCCCAGATCCGGGTGGAGGTCGCCGGCGAGGTCTGGGTTGCGTCGGGGGATTACAAGGTCGTCGATGACGGGCTGTCGACGCCGTTTGAGCCGGTCATATGCCACCATTTCATCACCGAAAGCACCTTTGGCCTGCCCGTCTTTCGCTGGCAACCGCAGGACGCCATTGCCGCAGAGTTGAACAGCTGGTGGGCGGCCTGTGCCGCTGCGGGCAAGACGGCATTTCTGGGCTGCTATGCCTTGGGCAAGGCGCAGCGGCTGCTCACCCTGCTGAACCCGGACCAGGGCCCGATCCTGACCCACAGCGCGGTCGAGAACACCAACGATGTCCTGCGCGCCCAAGGGCTTTCGCTGCCCGACACGGTCCGCGCCGATGCGGAGCTGAACCCCAAGGAACACCCGGGCGCCATCGTCCTGTGCCCGCCCTCGGCTATCGGGTCAGCCTGGGCGCGCAAGTTCGGCCCTCAGGAGACGGGCTTCGCCTCCGGCTGGATGGCCCTGCGCGGCATACGGCGGCGGCGGGCGGGCGATCGGGGCTTTGTCATTTCCGATCATGCGGACTGGCCCGGCCTGCTGGATGCGATTCGTGAAACGGGGGCGGAAAACGTCTATGTCACGCATGGTTACACCGACATCTTCAGCCGGTTTCTGACCGACAACGGCTGGTCGGCGCAGGTGGTCCCGACCGAGTTTGGCGCCCTCTTTGCCGCCATCGATCAGCCGACCAAGACCACCGTCAAGGGCGCCGCCCTCGCCGACTATTTCCGCGCAGCCCCCGAAGGTGACCGCATCTGGACCATCGCCCTGTTTTCGGGCCGCCGACCGAAACGCGCGGTAACCACGACGCGTCTGCGCGAATGGGCGGCAGAGCGGGCGGACATCCCCCTGTGGCTCTTCGAAGAGGCCTACCCCATCGTCGGCGATCTGGCGGAGACCATTGCGCTGGTCCTGCCCCCGCCCACGCAGACAAGCGACCACAGCTTGTCTCACTGGATCAATGCCTTGCGCGGCCTTGCTGATGTGGACGAGACGGATAAAAAGGCGTTTGTCCTCAACGCCTGGGACATGCTGCCGCCAACGCACCGGTTTCTGTTCAACAAACTGCTCACTGGCGGCTTTCGCGTCGGCATCAGTCAAAAGCTGATGACCCGCGCGCTGGCCCGTGCGACCGACCGGGACGAGGCCGAACTCGCGCACCGCCTGATGGGCGACTGGGACCCGGCGACAATCACCTGGGAGGCGCTGATCGAGGCGGATGACCCCGCTGCCAATGCTTCGCGCCCCTATCCGTTCTATTTGGCCTACGCGCTCGAGGATGCGCCGGACACGCTTGGCGCGCCCGTAGACTGGCAAGCCGAATGGAAATGGGACGGCATTCGCGGCCAACTGATCCTGCGCGGGGGCGACCACTATGTCTGGTCCCGGGGCGAAGAGTTGATGACCCATCGTTTCCCCGAGTTCGCCCGCGCTGTCGACTTCGTGCCCCCCGGCACCGTGCTTGACGGCGAAATCCTCGCCTGGGGCAAGGGTCAACCGCAAAGCTTCAATGCCCTGCAACCCCGCATCGGTCGCAAGACGGTGCCAAAAAAGTTGCTGCAGGCCGCGCCCGTCATCCTTTATGCCTACGACCTGCTGGAATGGCAGAGCGCCGACATGCGCCAACAGCCACTGGCAGAGCGGCGCGCACAGCTTGAAACCCTGTGCGCAGACCTGCCCGCGGATGCCCCGATCAAGCTCGCCCCGCTTGTCCCCT
>CALCPC010000342.1 GCA_937900975.1 uncultured Paracoccaceae bacterium | reverse complement strand
GATGTGGAGCATTTCGGTGGAGCCGACGCCGTCCACAATCTCCACCCCAGTCAGGGATTGCCACCCCTCCCCCACATCACGCGGCAGCGCCTCCCCGGCAGAGGTGCATAGGCGCAGCGCGTGGGACGGGGTTTCCGGCGCGGCCTGGACCATCGCCGCGAAAAGCGGCGGGACCGCGCACAGGAGCGTGGGTTTGTGCCGCGCCAAAATGTCGAACACCGCATCGGGGGTCGGGCGCCCGCCGAACAGGATCGTGGTGGCGCCAACCGACATCGGAAACGACATCGCATTGCCAAGGCCATAGGCGAAGAACATCTTGGCGACGGAAAAGACCGTGTCATCCTCCCGAATGCCAAGCACTTGCGCACCGAACGTATCGCAGGTCGCCTTACGCGCGCCGTGGACGTGACGCACGCCTTTGGGCTGACCGGTGGAGCCGGAGGAATAGAGCCAAAAGGCCAATTCATCCTCGTGGGCGTCGACCGTCTCGACCGCCTCGGCCCCGTCGATGAAGTCGCGGTAGCTTTCGGTCATGTCAGGCGCGTCGCCAATCACAAGGATTGCGCGCAGAAACCGATTGTCCCGCGTGGCGGGCTCCACCACATCCCAAAGCTCCTCGGACACGACCAGGATCGAGGCGCGGCTATCGGCCAGGATCGTCCCGTAGACATCCGCGGACAGCAGCGTGTTGAGCGGCACCGGGATCGCGCCGGCCTTCATGGCGCCCCAAAAGATCACCGGGAACTCGATCTGATCGCGCACAATCATCGCTATCCGTTCCTCGCGCCGGCCGCCGTGCCGGTAGCGCGCGCCCGCAAAGCGCGCCGCATGCTCATGGAGCGCTCCGTAGGGCAGCGTGCGTTGCTTGCCATCAGCCTCGATAAAGGCGGGGTTGTCCGCCCGCCCTTCGGCGACATGGCGATCTACGAAATATTGAGCTGCGTTTCCGGTCATTTGCACCTCCCTCTCTTCCATCTGCGTCACTGCACGCGGAGCACCACGGCCATGGCCGAATCCCCGGCGGCGCAGCCCTGGAAAAGGCCGGTGCCACCGCCGCGCATTTCAAGTTCTTCGATCAGTTCGATCATCGCCCGAAGGCCGTCGGCCCCTGCGGATGCCCCCAGATCAGCGACGATCCAAAGTTGTTCATTTTCCGCCAATCCAGCCCATGGGCGCGGGCGAAGGCGATATCGTTCACGGCGAAAGGATTGTGCGATTTGATGACGTCGATCTCGCCGATCTTCCGGTCGGCGCGCCGCATCGCGACA
>CALCPC010000341.1 GCA_937900975.1 uncultured Paracoccaceae bacterium | reverse complement strand
TGACCCCGCGCGGAGCTCGGGCGCTGCCCGGGGCGGGGCTAACCCGCGGGTCGCAGCCGGTCTTGGCGTGATCCCGCGTGTCGTGGGGGAGGGGCGGTCGATCCAGACCGGCAAGATCACGATGGCCGAGGCTGAGGAGCGACTTCGTCACGCCTATCTCCCCTACCATAAAGCGCTGGATACGCTGCTGAAGGCGCAGCGCACGCGCTTTGGCCTCGCCCTTCTGTTCGATTGCCACTCCATGCCGCATGACGCGCTCGCCGCGGCGCCCTTGGTGCGGGGGCGGCGGCCGGATGTCATTCTGGGTGACCGGTTTGGCGCGTCCTGTGGCCATTGGTTGGTCGATGCGGCGATGTCGGCCTTCAAGGCCGAAGGGTTCGTTGTCGCCCGGAACGCGCCCTTCGCGGGCGGCTATATCACGCAGAACTATGGCCGGCCCGCGCGCGGTATCCATGCGCTTCAAATTGAGATCGACCGCTCTCTTTACATGGATGAGCGGTCGGTCACGCGTGCAGACGGGTTTGACGACGTCGCTTTCCGTCTTGAACGCGTCGTCACATCGCTTGCCGCACTGTCCGATCAGGCACCCTCCCTGGCCGCGGAATAAAAAAAGGGCCATGCGTCGCATGGCCCAAGTCTAGGGAGGAAATGGCCCAAAGGGCCGCGATGCAACGCATCTGAAACCTTCAATACCGTGCCGTTTGATAGCGTCAAGTTGCCTCACGCCCCTGGGCCGGGTTTCACCGGGAAAATGGGGTGAATGGCGCGGTTTGCTTCTTTGGCGGGCTATTCGGCCGCAAAGTGCGACAGAATTGTGCGATTTTTATACGCTTCCCAGGGTGGAGCGCGGCGCGGTTTGTGCGGACGCTCAGAATTCAGACAAAATCGCGCCCAGCCGGTCGCGCGCCGAACCTTTGGTCGCCCCTGCCGGCGCCGGGCCATGCGAAGTGTCATCGCAGCGACCTGCCGCGCAAGATTGCGTCGGCGCCAAAGCGTTGCCGTATCGCGTCTGTCGCCCGCTCGGACGCCGCTTGCCGCGCCGCGTCCCGGTCCAGAAGATCCGGCGCGCGATCCGCGCCCGCCCCGTCGCCGAGTTTCGAGACCCCGATGCCGATCAGCCGAAACGGCCCCTCCGGCCCGGCGCGGCGCAACAGCGGTTCGGCGGCGGTGAACAAGACATGCGCCAGTTGGGTGGGTTCGGGCAAGGCCGTGCTTCGTGTCAGCAGGCGGTGATCGGCGCGCTTGAGCTTTAGCGTCACAACCCGGCCGGCCAGATCCTTGGCCTTGGCCCGATCAGACACTTTCTCGGCCATGCGCCAGATA
>CALCPC010000340.1 GCA_937900975.1 uncultured Paracoccaceae bacterium | reverse complement strand
TCGCGCGCCCGTCAACACTGCGGTAAGGTTCGCGGCCGATACTCGCGGTGTCGGTAAGCATCGACCGGCCGATGCAAGGAGAAACCTTGATGATGTTCAGTGCGTGCCTCCGTCCCTGCGCCAACAGGCCAAGCCCCCGTGCAAAGACCATGTGCCACCGCAGGCGCAGACGGTTTTTCGGCGTGGCAACTGGGGTCTTCGCATGATGGCGCTTGGCAAATTGGCGGTGCTTGTCGTCGATGACGATGCGTCGGACCGCATGCAGATGCGCCGCGCGCTCGATGCCTCGGGGTTGGAGCTTCAGGTGGTCGACGTCGATTCGCCGGCCCAGGCGGCTACCCTTCCGCACCCGCCTGATCTGGTCTTTATGGACTATATGATGCCCGGCACCGACGGGATTCAGGCGATCCAGACCCTCGGCGCGCTTTGGCCCGGCACGGCGCAGGTGCTGGTCAGCGGCCGGGGCGACGCCGACATCGTGTCCAACGCCTTCCGCTCTGGCGTTGCGGATTACGTCCCGAAAAGCAGTATCTCACCCCGGGTGCTGCGCCGGATCGTAGAAAACGCCGTCAGCCTCGCGCGCATGCGCGCCCAGATGGAAGAGCAGCAGGGAGAGCTGCGCGCCTTTGCCAATGTCCTGGCGCACGATCTGAAGGCGCCGCTGCGCAGCGCCACGTTTCTGTGCGATGAGTTGGAGGAGGCGCTGGACCGCGACGATCCCGCCGACGCGCGGGAGGTCTCGGACGATCTTCAGCGGCTGGTTGGACGCATGGACGCGCTGATCCTAAGTCTTGAGGCGCATATCTATCTCGACGCCGCCGCCCGCCCTTTTGCGCGCGTCCCGACGGGGGAGCTTGCGGCCGTTGCGGTGGACGACCTTGCCCGCAGCATCGCGGAAACGGGCGCCAGCATCGACATCGCCCCCGACATGCCCGCGCTGTTGTGCGATCCGCCCCAGATCGCGCAGCTTTTCCAGAACCTCGTCGCGAACGCGATAAAGTATCGGGGGGCTGCCCCGCCGAAGATCGCGATCTCGGGCTGGGCGGAGCCGGACGGTGCGGTGCACCTTGTCGTCGCTGACAACGGTCAAGGCATCGCGCCAGCGCAATTCGACCGCATTTTTGAGCCCTTCACCCGCGCCCATGGGCGCAGCGACGTGCCGGGTTCGGGTCTTGGGCTGGCCACATGCCGCAAGATCGCGCGGCGGCACAATGGGCGGATATGGTGCGAGTCCCAACCCGGCGAAGGAGCGGCCTTACACCTCTCGCTCAGCCCAGCCGCAGAGAGCGCCGCCGCCCCCTGACATCCGCCAATCTCGCAACCCTTCCGCCCCTACTGGCCGCACTAATCCCTTGCGCGGATCGCAATCGCCTTGTGCGGCGACACGCCGGGTTCCGGCAGGGCAGCGTTTCGCAGTCCACGGCCACGGCGATGATCCGAGCGCATAGACGCCCAAAGCTTCGCTGAAAGGCGGCGTTTGGCGGCCGCCTTGCCCGGAACCGGTGACGCGTGCAGCAGCGCAGAAATCCGCCGCTGCGATCATCGATGGCCTGCACAAAACGGGGGCGTGCAGGACCTGACCGCGGGCAGCGCTCGGCGCTCTCTCCCGCCGGCCGCGCGGGCGCAAAAGGCGCGGGCGCCCTTTCGGCAACCCCCCCGATGCCCTACCATCCCCCAAAAGCAACAGGAGATGCCGCATGTCCCTCGATGTTGACCCCATTGCCGAGACCGGGTGCTTTATCGACGGCGGCTGGCGCCCGGCTGTCTCTGGCCAAACCATCGATGTTCAGTGCCCAAGCGATGGCGCCGTTTTTGCGACCATTGCCGCCGGCGACGCCCCGGATGTCGATCTTGCCGTCGCCGCAGCACGGCGCGCCTTCGAGGAAGGGGCTTGGTCACAGCTATCGGCGGTGGAGCGGGGGCGCCTTCTGACCGCGCTTGGCGCCAAAATCGAAGGGGCCGCCGCGCGTTTAACCCAGCTTGAGGCGCAGGACACCGGCAAGCCTTTGGCGCAGGCCGCCGCCGACATCACCGCCGCCGCGCGGTATTTTGAGTTCTACGGCGGTGCCGCCGACAAGCTTCATGGCGAAACGCTGCCCTTTTTGCCCGGCTATGCCGTCCAAACCGTGCGGGAGCCGCATGGCGTCACCGGCCATATCATCCCCTGGAATTACCCTGCGCAAATGTTCGGTCGCACGCTGGCGCCGGCGCTGGCCACCGGCAACGCGGTGGTCCTGAAACCGGCCGAGGATGCCTGTCTTACGCCGCTTGCGCTGGCCGGGCTGGCGGCAGAGGTTGGGTTCCCGCCGGGCGCCATCAACGTGGTGCCGGGCCTTGGCACCGCGGCGGGCGCTGCGCTGACCGCGCATGGGGACGTCGATTTCCTGTCCTTTACAGGCTCGGCCGGTGTCGGCGTGCAGGTTCAAACCGCCGCAGCCCAAAACCATATCGCCTGCACGTTGGAGCTTGGCGGCAAGTCGCCGCAAATCCTCTTTGACGATGCCGATCTTGCCGCGGCGCTGCCGGTGCTTGCGGGCGCCATCGTGCAGAACGGCGGACAGACCTGTTCGGCCGGGTCGCGGGCGTTGATCCAGCGGGGGCTATGGGATCGCGTGATCCCCGCGCTGGTCCAGCGCTTCGGCGCTTTGGTCGCGGTGCCGCACGATGCCGATGCCGATCTTGGCGCGCTGATCTCGGCCCGGCAAAAAGCCCGCGTCCTTGGATATCTGGACAGGGCAGGCGGTGCCGATGCGCCGATCCTGGCCACGGGCCAGATCGCGCCCGACGCGCCGACCACGGGCCATTACGTCGCGCCGACGCTGATCGGGCCGGTCGCGCCCGACTATGTCCTTGCCCAGGAGGAGGTTTTCGGCCCCGTCCTCGTCTGCATCCCCTTCGAGGATGAGGCCGAGGCCATCCGCATCGCCAACGCCACGCCCTATGGCCTGGTGGCCGGGATCTGGTCGGCGGATGGCGGCCGGCTGATGCGGATGGCCAAGGCGATGCGCTGCGGACAGGTGTTTTTGAACGGCTACGGCGCCGGCGGCGGCATCGAACTGCCCTTTGGCGGTGTTCGGAAATCGGGCCATGGGCGCGAGAAGGGCTTGGCCGCGCTGCAGGAGTTCACCCGCCTGAAAACCATTGTTCACCGCCACGGCTGATGCCGCCGTGCAGTGCGGCGCCGGCCACATGGCCCGGGTGCCTCTGACGGACCGCCATCGCGACATCCGCCCGGCGGCGGCCGCGCCCCTTGACCACGCCGCTTACTCCTCGGCGATATCCTCGTTCCAAAGCGCGGGCTGTTCGGCGATAAAACGCGTCATCAGCGCGATGCAATCGGGATCATCGGCGACCAGAACCTCGACCCCGCGGGCGCGCAAGAACGCCTCATTGCCGCCGAAAGTCTGGTTTTCGCCGATCACGATCCGGGGAATGCCGAACTGAACAATGGTGCCAGAGCACATCATGCACGGGCTCAAAGAGGTATAAAGCGTCGTGTCGCGATAGGTTTTCTGCCGCCCCGCCTTGCGCAGCGCGTCCATCTCGCCATGGGCAATCGGATCGCCCTTCTGCACCCGTTGATTGCGCCCTTGGCTGACGACAACCGCGCCCCGCGCCAGGACAGAGCCGATGGGGCACCCGCCTTCGTCGAACCCCGCCTTTGCCTCCTCATAGGCCATCCGCAACAGTTTTGCATCCGTGGGTGAAAGCATTTTGGACCTCAGCTTTGGGGGGCGGCGTAATAGGGCAGGGTGTCGGTGCGCAGCGTGCACCCCCCCGCTTCCAGGTTTTTGAGATGCTCGGATATGTCCTCAAGCCGCGCAAACCAAACGTCGCGGGTGTCCAGCGTCGTCTCCAACCACGCCTCGACTGCGCGCCACCGCGCCAAGCGGCCGGTCAGAAACGGATGCAGGATCAACATGAAAAAGCCGCCGGCCTGATATTGCGCCTCGAACTCCTCCCAAAACCCTTGCAACCCGGCGCTGGGGCTGCGCACGGGCATCATATAGCCGATCTCGTCGTAATGCGCGAAGGGCGGCCAGTCGTCCGTGCCCCAATGCACCGGCATCTCGTAAAGCCGGCCCCGCGGCGTCTGAAGCGCATAGGGAACGTCGTCCCCCATCAACGAACTGTCGTAGAGGAACCCGTTTTCCAAAGCCAGATCAAGCACTTGATCGGTGATGTTGTAGACCGGCGCGCGATAGCCGCGGGGCCGCGCGCCAACCAGCCGGCGGTGGGATGCCATCGCCCGCTCAAACGCCGCGCGCTGGGCGTCGCCTTCCGTGGCGACGGGGTCTTCGTGGATCCACCCGTGATGGCCGATCTCGTGCCCGCCGTCCAGAATGGCCTCAACGGCCTTGGGATAGGTCTCAAAACACCAGCCGGGGACAAAAAAGGACTGTTTGCGGCCAAGTCTTGCATAGGTCTCCAGGATGCGCGGCATGGCCACCAGCGGCCCGTATTGGCCCATCGAAATCGGGTAGAGCCGTTTATGGCCGTCCTTGGGTTTCGCCACATGGATCAGACTGTCGGCATCCATATCAAAGGTGATGGCACAGGCGCAGCGGGCACCGCCGGGCCAGGGGATTGGGTTTTGGATCATGCGCGCTCCTCAACCAAAAGATGGCTGTCATTGGCCGCCCAGCTTAACGCAATTCGTGCCCCGGCGGCGGTGTCGATCTCTGCCAGCGCACGCTCCTGCATCTGGATCTTCAGCTCCGTGCCGTCGGACGCCTCGCAAAACAGCGTGACGGTGGCGCCCACGAATTCTTCGGACAGCACAGTCGCCTCCAGCCTGTTCTCGCCCCTGCCGACCGCCATCATATCCGCCGACACGATGATCGAAACCGGCGTGCCGGGGGCTGTGTTGCCCCGCGCCGCGAACCGGCCCAAGGGTGTCTCGACGGTAACACGGCCCGCGCCCGCCTCGGCCACGCGCCCTGACAGAATGTTGTTGCGCCCAACGAATTCGGCCACGAACCGCGTCTTCGGCGCGCGGTAGATCTCTCGCGGGCTTCCGATTTGCGCGACCGAGCCGCCCGCCATGATGACCACCCGGTCGGCCATCGCGAAGGCCTCGGATTGGGAATGTGTGACGTAGACGAATGTGATCCCAAGCTCTCTTTGCAGCTTTGTCAAAACCGCCTGCATGCGGATCACAAGATGCGCGTCAAGCGCTGACAAAGGCTCATCCAGAAGCAAGAGCGCAGGCTCCGTGACCAGCGCGCGCGCAAGGGCGACGCGCTGGCGCTGGCCGCCCGACAGCGTATCGACATTCCGCTCGGCAAAATCGGCAATCTCCATCCGGTCGAGCCAGTTCATCGCCCGCGCGCGCCGCTCAGGCGCGGCGACGCCGCGCATCTTTAGCCCGAACTCCACGTTTTCACGGACATTCAGAAACGGAAACAGCGCCAGGCTTTGCCAAACCATCGGTGTGTCCCGCTGGTGCGCCGGAACCGCGTTCATCACCCGCCCGCCGATCTGGATTGTGCCCCCGCTTGGACGCTCCAACCCCGCGAGAAGGCGCAGCGTCGTGGTCTTGCCGCAGCCCGACGGGCCCATGATCGCCACAAACTCCCCCGCGCCGATGGTCAGTGAGACGTTTTGGACCGCAACAAACCCGTCAAACCGCTTCTCCACGGCGTCGAGGGCAACCAGAGGCGCGCTCACGATAGGGCCGCCTTCTGCAGCCGGAAAAAGATCAGCGCCTGGGCCAGCACCACCAGGGTGATCGACGTTGCGAAAACCAAGGTGCCGATGGCGGTGACCTGCGGGTCGATGGTGCCTTGCACGATTTCCAGGACATGCACCGGCAGGGTTTTGTTGAGGCCCGAGACAAACCAAGCCACCGTGAACTCATCGAACGAGACCGCCGCCGTCAAAAACAGGGCCGACAAAAACGCGGGCGCGCAAAAGGGCAGGATCACGGAT
>CALCPC010000339.1 GCA_937900975.1 uncultured Paracoccaceae bacterium | reverse complement strand
GCGGTTTGATGGTCGAAACGCCCGCCGGTCTGCGGCGGACGCGGGCCGGTGCGTTCTCGCCCAATGCGGAGGGGGAGCTTGTGAACGGGCTTGGCCACCGGCTGCTCGACGCGGGCGAGGCTGCGGTGCTGGTGCCGCCGGGTGCGGCCATCGCGGTCGCCCCCGACGGCACGATGACCGCCGATGGGCAGCCTTTGGCCCAGATCGGGATTGTCGATGTCAGCATCCCCGATGCGCTGTTCCGTGAGGATGGCGTTGTTTTTCGCCCCGATGCACCGCTGGTCCCCGTTGCCAACCCCGGCATCAAGCAAGGGTTTTTGGAGGGGTCCAACGTCAATGCCGTGGTCGAGATTGCCCGCATGATCGAAGTGCAGCGCAGCTATGAAGCCGGTCAAGCCCTGCAGGAGCGGGAGGATGAGCGGATGAGCACGGCAACCCGCACACTCGGCCGCACGCCCCAATAACATCAGGAGAGCAGTATGAGAGCGCTGAACATCGCGGCCACCGGCATGGGGGCGCAGCAAATGCGCGTGGAGGTGATCTCCAACAACCTCGCCAACATGTCGACCACCGCCTATAACGCCCGCCGGGCCGATTTCGCCGATTTGCATTATCAACAGGTCAGCCCCGCTGGCACCGTCAATGCCGCCGATGGGACCGTGTTGCCGACCGGCGTGCAACTTGGCCTCGGCGTCCGGCCCGCCGCGGTTTCGATGCAGATCGAGCAAGGCTCGCTGCAGCAGACCGGCGGCGCGCTCGACATCGCGATCGAAGGGCTGGGATATCTGGAGGTTGAGCTGCCCTCCGGCCTCGCGGGGTATACGCGCGATGGTGCGCTCAACCTCTCGGGCGACGGAGAGATCGTGACCGCCGATGGCTACCCCGTGATCCCGGGCATCACGGTCCCGGACGATGCCCGGCAAGTGACGATCAACGCCGATGGGGAGGTCTATGCCTATTTCGACGACCAAGTCGAAGCGCAGCTTATCGGCCAACTGACGCTGGCCAGCTTCACCAATGAGAAGGGTTTGGAGGCCATTGGCTCTAACCTCTATCTTGAGACGACAGCGTCCGGCCAGCCCTTGATCGGCGATGCCGGCACCGACGGTCGCGGCACCTTCCGCCAGGGCTATCTGGAGGCGTCCTCTGTCGACGCCGTGCGAGAGATCACAGAGCTGATCGAGGCGCAGCGCGGCTATGAACTGAACTCCAAAGTCATCACCGCGGCCGATCAAATGCTCGGCGCAACCACGCAAATCCGATGACCGGCGCTCAGGTCCTGCCCCTCCTCGCCGCGGCCTGCCTGATCGCGGCCCCGCTTGATGCTCAAACCGTCGTGGCAAACCACCCGATCCCCTCACGGACGGTGATCACAGAACTCGACGTGCGGCTAGTCGGTCAAAACGTGCCCGGTGCCTACACGGAGATTGAGGAGGTTGTGGGGCTGGAGGCGCGCGTCACGATTTATCCCGGCCGGCCATTACGCCGTGGTGATCTGGGGCCCCCGGCCCTCATTGAACGCAACCAAATCGTGACGCTGCGCTATGCAACCGGGGGCCTCTTCATCGAAACCGACGGTCGCGCGCTTGACCGTGCGGGCGTTGGCGACCGGCTTCGCGTGATGAACGTTTCGTCGCGAACAACGGTGACGGGCCGCGTTTTGGAAACGGGTATTGTGGAGGTGGGTCGATGACGGTCCGGACGCTGTCGCTGCTGGCACTTACGGCCCTCATAGCGCTTGCGGGGTGCGGTCGGTTGGATCATGTCGGCAAGCCCCCGACGCTGTCTGACATTGATGCCCCGCAAAACCCGCTGCCATTCGCCGTGTCGCCCGCGCGGGCCGCACTTGCGGTGCCGGCGCCGGTCGCATTGCGCCAAGGGACGGAACGCGCGTCGCTTTGGAACTCAGGTCCGACATCGCTTTTCGGCGACCGGCGTGCGCAAAATCGGGGCGATATCATGACCGTTCTGATTGCCATCAATGACGAGGCGCGCATCCAGAACTCTACTGCGCGCTCTCGCTCGGGCTCCGAAAACCTCGGTGTACCGAATTTCTTGGGCCTGCCGCAGATCCTGGACCGCGAGGTGCTGCCGGAAGGCGCCGCCTCCGCGAACCTGGCCGATCTGAGCTCCTCCTCATCGTCCAGCGGCGATGGGTCGGTCCAAAGGACCGAGGAGATTACGCTGCGCATCGCCGCCACTGTGGTCGACACCTTGCCCAACGGTCATCTGGTCGTCCAAGGAAACCAGGAGGTGCGCGTGAATTTTGAGCTTCGCGACCTTCAGGTCACCGGCATCGTCCGGCCAGAGGATATCAGCCGCCAAAATACGATCACATACGACAAGATCGCGGGCGCGCGCATTTCCTATGGCGGACGCGGGCAGATCACGGATGTGCAGCAGCCCCGCTACGGCCAGCAAATCGCCGACATCGTCCTGCCGTTTTAGGGGGTCCCCATGGCCAAACTTCTTCCGATCCTCTTTGTCGTCGTGGGCCTGATTGGGGGGGTCGCCGCCGGCATGTTGCTGCGCCCCGCACCCGCGATGGCCGAATGCGGCGACAAGGACGATATGGCGCCGATGGCCGATGGCGGGGAGGCTATGACCGAAGACTGCGCCGAAAAACCAATGAAGAAAAAGGCGAAGGCGCCGATGGTGCCAACGTCTTTTGCCGAACTCGAAAAGCAATTCGTCGTCCCGATCCTGAAGGATGAGCGTGTGGTGGCGCTGGTTGTCGCGTCGATGGCGCTTGAGATCGACGAGGGCACCGACGAGGCCGCGTTCAGCAAGGAACCGAAGCTGCGGGATGCCTTTTTACAGGTTCTTTTCACCCACGCCCATTCTGGCGGGTTCGACGGGGACTTTACCGCCCAAACCGCGATCGAAGACCTAAAGGGCCGCCTTTACGAGGCCGCGCAGGACATTGTCGGCGAGACACTGCATGATGTGCTGCTGACCGAGATTGTGCGCCAAGACCTGTAGCGCCACCGCGTCAACGCGATGGCAGTCCTTACACGACAGGCCCCGGGGCGCCGTATTCCGACCGGCGAAGGCCCGACCCCGGTCGGCATGTCGGCGAAGCGGTTCTGCCGACAAGAAGGCCCCCGGCCTCGGATCATTTTCCAGGGCACGAACGCCGCCGGGGCCGCGCTGGGCCTTGGGTGCCGTATGGCCCGCCCGCCCGGCACCGCAGCGAAGGACATGGCCCCGCGCCGCGTCCGCATCGAAGGTCGCGGCAAACCGGGCGTTCGCGCCCCTTTTGAGGATCCGCAAGCGGACCCGCGTCCGACCCCGCCCGACCGCCGGCGGGCAGATCCGCCCCAATCGCCTGCCCCGCGTCTGGACCTTCGCGGGGTCCGGTATGGCGTTCCATGCCGGGAGGGGGCTCGGTGTCTGACCAAGAACACATGCTGAGCGATGCCGCCCCGTCTCAGCGCTCGCACAGAACCGACGACGCCCGCACCGTGCCGGGCCGCCACCCAGTCTGCCAAAGCCCGCGCCGGTGGCCATCGCTGCGGCACCGGGCGCGTTGAGACCTGGCTTTGGCTGACATTGCGAAATTCTGCCGCTGCGATGGACTGGAGTGCCGGCGGACAAAACCCGCCGCGGACCGTCGCCCCTAAAACGCGCCGCGATGGCCCAAAATATCGGCGCCGGCCGCCCATGTCCCATGCTTGACCAACCGAACCGGAAGCCCGCCCAAAGCGGTCAATACCAAACCCCGCGCGACGCCGTCGATGGCGCGGAGGCTTTGACGTGGACCAAGCGCGACTTTTGCTCGACCCGTTGAAGCGAACTTGGCTACACTGCTGTGGTCAAAGCCAAATCAACAGGATCCGCCATGACCGACGCCCCAAAGATCACGCCCCTTGAAAACGGCCCTCTTATGGTTGAGAACCCGCCCGATCTGACCGGTGCAACCCCGGTAGAGCGTGGCGAGGCCAAGAAATTCGCGCTCTGCCGGTGCGGCGCTTCCGCAAAGAAGCCGTTTTGCGACGGCAGCCATGCCAAGATTGGCTTTTCGAGCATGCCGGACAGCGCAAAACTCAGAAACAAACCGCTCGACTATACAGGCGCGGTCGATGGTATCGCGGTGACGGTCAGCTATACCCCCGTTCTTTGCACCCATGCAGCCGAGTGTCAGGCGCGTGCCAAAGCGGTTTTCAACCCCAAGGCAACGCCATGGATCCAGCCCAGCAACGGAAAGCTTGAGGATATCCTCGACGTGATCGCGGCTTGTCCTTCTGGCGCGCTGCGTGTCTCCGTCGGTCCGATGACTGCGCACCATATGACAACGGGCGAGATCGGCATCGCCGTGGAGCAAAACGGCCCTTATCACGTCAAAAACGTGGCTTTGGACGCTGCGTTCAATGGGGTCGGCGCCAGCCGCACGAAATACTCACTTTGCCGCTGCGGGTTGTCGAAGAACAAACCGTTCTGCGACGGATCCCACTATGACGCGAACTGGTCGGACCAAGACGCGTAATGCCGCGGCGCGTTGCCGGTTTACTGGCAAAGCGCCGTCGTCCTGGAACAGCGTTCGCACGCCCGTGCGCGCTTGCAGACGGTGTGATTGCGCGCGGAAGGGGCCGGCGCTCAGACACGGCTGCACACGGCAGAGCGGCAGCCACGGTGGGTGTCAGCCCGCGTCCCCCGGGGGCGCGCGCTGTTCTTCCAGCTTAAAGGCCAGAATGTCGGCCAACTCGCGCGCGGCCCGGCCGTTTGTCGTGCCGCCAATGCCCACGCGGCGTCCGATCCGCCACCAAACCCCGGGCCGCCATCCGCGCGGGGCGGGCTCTTTTAGCACGATGAGAAACCCGTTTGACGGCTTGATTGCGAAAAAGCTGCGGTCGACTTTGCCAATGGCCTCGAACGCCGCGATCTCCCGGCCGGTCTCCTCATAAAGACCGGTTTCCGTCAGCACGATGCCCACTTCCGTCGCGCGAAACAGGATCAGCGTTTGCCACAGCATCACCCCACCGACCGCGATCAAGGCGATCTGGGGGCCCAGCCCCGCGACGGTGGTGCCAAGCCCCAGGATCAGGACGCCCAGCGCGCCTTGGAAAAACGCGCCGGCGATGCGCCGCCCAACGGTTGGCTTCAGAAGCGCAATCGCCGCGTCCGGGACCGGTTTTGCCATCTAGGACGGCCCCATCCGCGCGCATCTGTTCTCTGTCATTCCGTGTCCCTTCCTCCCCGCGTTGCGTGGGATGCTTGATCCGGCCCTGCCGGGCCGCTAGATGCGGGGTCTGGCCCTATCGCGGGTCTTTCAATAAGACCGTCCGCGGTCGCTATAAAGGACGTGTGGGCCATGTCTATTCCCCAATCCGGCGGCGGGCCGGTCGAGGATTATGCCGCGCTGGCATCTTATCTTGAGGCGGGGTGCAAACCGGCCCCCGACTGGCGGATCGGGACCGAGCATGAGAAATTTGGCTATGCGCTCGATGCCCTGACGCCGCTGCCCTACGATGGCCCAACCTCGATCCGCGCGATGCTAGAGGGGTTGAGCCAGCGCTTCGGCTGGACCCCGGTGCAAGAGGCGGACAACATCATCGGCCTTGTGAAGGGCGGCGCCAATGTCAGCCTGGAACCTGGCGGGCAGTTGGAGCTGTCGGGCGCGCCGCTGGAGACGATCCACGAGACCTGCGACGAGGTGAATGCGCATTTGCGCGAGGTCAAAGAGATCGCTGACGCCATCGGCGCGGGCTTTATCGGGCTGGGTGCCGCGCCGATTTGGCGCCATGAGGACATGCCGCAAATGCCAAAAGGGCGCTATCGGCTGATGACGGACTATATGGGCCGGGTCGGCACGCACGGCACTCAGATGATGTACCGGACTTGCACGGTGCAGGTGAACCTCGATTTCGCGTCCGAGGCGGACATGGTGCAAAAGTTTCGCGTGGCACTGGCGCTCCAGCCGGTCGCGACCGCGCTC
>CALCPC010000338.1 GCA_937900975.1 uncultured Paracoccaceae bacterium | reverse complement strand
GCTCAGACCGGTGCTCGGCGACCCGGCCCTGCTTGCCAGCGGGCCATCGGCCTTAATTCTGAAAGGGGCGGCCGCTTTGGGCGGGCGCGCAGGGCACAAAAAACCGCAAGACTCCCCCGCGCTCAGCAGAGCTGTGTCAGCACCATCCACGCGAAAGCGCCGCGTCTTCGACAGCCGCAACCGGGCGGGGGGGCCATGCGGTCCAACCGCCTTGGGGGAGCGGTTGGCACTGTTGGGTGTTGCGGGCTTTTCCGCCGCGGGGTCATAAAGTTCATTGCCTTGAGACCCGACTCTTTGGGGCCAAGGAGCAGCCGCCGACGGCCCGGAAGCGCACATCACACGATGCGGCTGCGCGGCAAGCCCGGTGCGATAGACCGGCACCGTCGAAAACGCTGTCCTGCCAGCCTCGATCTGGCGGCAGCGCTCCGTCTGAGGCACTCGCTCAGCCGCCGCATCGCCGCACGGCAGCGGTCGACCAAACGGCAATGCCTCTGGCGCAGACCAGCGACATGCGACCGGCCGGGGCCGCCCGGCTTTTGCCGCAGGTCCGCGGACTGGCAACGGGTGGGGCGGCTGGGCCACAGCCCTGGTGCCGGGCGACAGCGCCTGGTCGGGTATCGCGGTTAGAGCACAGCCCGCAACGGTGCTGTGCATACCGGCCGCGGGGGGCGATGGCGCTGACCTGTGTGTCAGCGGAAGCGGTCGCTCAACGAGGCGGAGCTTGGGTTCCGGCCGGCACCGTCCGGGGGTGCGCGGCGTCCGTTCTTTGGGACGCTGCGCTAGCCTTGCAGGGTCGCGACGGCCGGCGATCATGCCGCAGTCCGCCGCGCGGTCAGCGGGAAAGCCTCTGGCAGGATGCCCGTCGCAAGGCCATCTTGGCGCAGCCGGTAAAGCGGCGTTTTCCAAACCGCGCTATCCTCCGCCTCCGGGCGCACATGCCGGGCCAGCCGGCGAAACAGCGCCGCAGCCGCGATCGCGGCACCCGGCGCCCGGTCGGAGGCGATCAGCCGGGCCTTTAAGGCCGCCGCGATGGCGTGCGGTTCCGCGCCGATGGTAAGGCCCAGCGTTTCCTCGGCGCGCCGGACGTCCCCTTGGCTGATCCTCTCTAACTCCAACGCAGCGCAAGAAACGGCGGGCGAGGGCCCGATCAGCCGGATCGACAATCCTTCCGGCCAGAACGCATCGATCCGCTCAAGCGCCGTGTCAAGATCGGCCCCATCCGCCGCCGGCACCAAAAGAACCCGGTTCATCACCAGCGCCTCGGTCGTCGGCAACGCCAAGCTTTCCACGCAAACGGGATCGAGCTCGGCTGCGAACGCAACCCGCAACCGGTCCTTTAGCGCGCTGAGCGCGGCCGTCAGCGCCCCGCCCGAAACCCCACCGCGACGCGCGAGCACGGGCGCAAGTTCCGCGCTGTCGGCAAAGCGGGTCAGAACCCCCTCCTCCGCCCAGGCGATGGTGACTTGAAACTGCTGAAGCCCGTCGAGCGCTTCCAAAAGATCCCTCAATCCCCCGTGATGGGCCGAGAGAAAAAGCCCCGCCTCCGCCTGCGTTATGGTCTGATCGGGCAGTGCGGGGATGACGGTTCCAAGCCCGGCCAGAACCTCAAAAAGGGCCTGGCGTTCCGCCAGCGTCTTCGCCACCTGCGCGCGCCCGCCCCGGTGCGTCCAAACCCGGCGCAGCGGCGCGTGCGGCGCCTGCTGCAACAGCGCGGTAAGCCCCGCCTCCGACACGGCGATGAGCGGTGGCGTTTGTTTGTTGGGCCGCAGCGTCGAAAGGGCCGCGGATGCGGCGGCGCTGGTCATGACAGCCAAAAGGGTCAAACGGTCGGGCATCGCGCGGCTCCTTTGCTGGCGGATTGGGTTGGGGCGCCGCGGGGTTTGGCCACGCGGGATCTTGCGACAGGCACCAGCGCCATCACGATGCAGCCTCCGTCCAGGCCGAGACCGCGGTGCGCGCCGTCTCGCTTTCCGCGCATTCCTGCCAGGCACGCTCAAAATCCGCGGCCATAAGGGTCGGCTCAGCGCTCGGGTCCGGCGTGGTGAGATGGCGGCGAAAGCCCGCGCGCGCCGCCGTGGCAACCAGCCCAGCAAGGGCGCTGCCCGACCAACCCGCGCTGCGGTCAACCCAGGGCGCCACGTCGAAGTCGGGCGCAAGCGGGCGGGAGCGCAGATGGGCTTGCAGGATTTCCCGCCGCGCCTCGGGGCCCGGCGGCGCAATCGGTATGACAAGATCGATCCGCCCCGGGCGCATCAACGCCGGGTCGATCGCCTCGGGCCGATTGGTGGCCGCCAGAACCAGGATGCCGCTGGCCGCAACGCTGTCGATCTCGATCAGAAGCTGCGCAACAACGCGCTCAAGCGCCGCGTCAGAGCGCCCGCGCCGCGGTGCGATCACGTCGAGTTCGTCAAGGAAAACAACGCAGGGGGCCGCGTGTCTGGCCTTGTCGAACAGCTCCGCCACACCCCGCTCGGCCGCGCCGAGAAACGGGGAAAGAAGCGTCGCGGCGCGCACGGGGATAAAGTTAACGCCGCTTTCGGTGGCCAGTGCATGGGCCAGCATCGTTTTGCCGCCCCCGGGGGGGCCGGACAAAAGGATGCCGCCAGCGGGCGAAAGACCGAAGCGGCGCATCGCCGAAGCGTGGCGCTGCGGCCAGATCACGGCCGCGATCAGCGCGGCCTTAGCCGCCTCGAGGCCCCCGTTATCGGACCAGCTTGTCTCGGGCGTCTCGACGCGGGTTTCGCGCAGAAGGCTTGGGCGGGTGGCGATACGCGCCGCCTCCAAATCGGCTTGGGTGATCGCCAGATCCTCCACCGCGATGTTGGCAACGCCACCGACCGCAGTGCCGGTGCGGCGCAGCGCCGCGATGCCCGCCTCCCGCGCCAGTGCTGCGAGATCGGCACCGACGCAGCCATGCGTCGCCGCGGCAAGCGCCGGTAGATCAACATCATCGGCCCGCGCGGCACCGGCGAGATGGATGTCCAAGATCTCGGCGCGGGCCTGGCGGTCGGGCGCGCCGAAGGCGAGCTCTCGATCAACTCGGCCGGGGCGGCGCAACGCATGGTCCAAAGCGTGCGGCAGATTGGTCGCGGCCATGACCACCACCCGCCCGCGCGCGTCCAGCCCATCCATCAATGTCATAAGCTGCGCCACGACCCGGCGCTCCAGCTGTTTTTCGCCCGAAAGACCATCGCGCTTCGGTGCAATGGCGTCGATTTCGTCGATGAAGATGATCGCAGGGGCCGCGCGGGCGGCGGCCTCGAACAGGCTGCGCAGCTTCTGCTCGCTGTCGCCATAATGCTTTGAGACGATTTCTGGTCCGTCGATCTGGAAAAAACGCGCCTCGACTTCGTCTGCCACTGCGCGGGCGAGCAGGGTTTTGCCAGAGCCGGGCGGACCGGTGAAGAGAACCCCGCGGGGCGGATCAAGGCCGAGCCGGTCGAAAAGATCGGGGCGGCGCAGCGGCAGATCGACCATCTCTCGCAGCCGTTGGGTTTGCAGCGCAAGACCGCCAATCCCCTGAAAGCGCGGCGTTATCTCCGTTTCGCCGGGGGTAAGATGCACGGCGCCCGGGTGGGTGATGCGCACGGCTCCGGCGGGCTCGGTTTCCGCCACGCAATAGAGGGCGAGGCCGCGGCCCGGGCGCGCAACCGCGACTGTATCGCCCGGTGTCGCGGGCCAGTTTAGCAACCCGCGGGCAAGGTCCTGCGCGTTCGATGGCAACGCGCAACCCTCAAGCGGCGTCAGGCCGACACGCTCGGCCGGTGGCAGGTTTGCGGCCGTGACCGACACAGCGTCGCCCGGCGCCGTGCCCGCGTTTTCGCAGGCGCGCGGGTCGAGATGTACAACGCCAGGCCGTCGGTTGGCGGCTTGCGCGGGCAGCACGCGCAGATGCGTCGGGCGGCGGCCCGTGACGGCGACGACGTCGCCGCTCCTGACGCCAAGGCGGGCCATGTCTTCGGGCGCAAGCCGCAAAAAGGCGCGGTCAGCATCGGCCGGCGCTGCGGGCGCGACTTCAAAATCTGCGATCCGTGTTTCTTCCCGGCTCATGCGCGCGCCTCCAGCGGCGGATCGGCCACGCGGGCGGGCACCCGTCCGCAGGCTGATCGTCTAAATCCAACAGGGGCGATCGGCGCGGCAGGACCGCACCGCCCGGCCCGAGGCTGCAGAAAGGCGCGCGCGCGCGGTGGCTTTGGGTCCGGCCAGCGCCGACGGTGTCGCCGGAAGAAAGGGTCCATGCGATCCAACCCTGCCACCGTGCCGGTGGCCCGCGATCTTCGACATCCAGTCCGAGGGCCTGGACAGGTCTCTCGCCACGTGCCCCCGGTCACAGCGGGGCCGCGCCCCACAACCTCCGGGCAGCCGGGCCGCAATCCGGCTGCGCGTGCGTATACTCCGAGGCCGCTGGCCAAGACCCGCCGACCGCGCCGGAAGACGCAGAGCGACGCTGCCCGCCCGACGGCAAAGCATTTCAGCGTCGCGCTTACAGTCGCGTTTTTCCGGGGTCTGCCCCGAGGCGCGTGGGTCTCGTTCGGCACGCCTCCAGGCGGCCCCGACCGCCATCGGGTGATGCGCCGCCGCCCTGCGGCGTTCCGATCCCACCGCTCGGCGGGGCGGCCGCTGGTCGGGAGGGCGGATCTTCGCCGGTCAATCCGGGCGCGCGATTTCTCCATCAACCGATTGGCGCAGGCGCTTCTGCCGGTTGGGAATGGACCACTGGTCATACCCACGTTAAGCGTTTTTCTCGGCGCGCAAAACACCTTTTGCCCGTCGCCCCTGACAGCCGCGTGCCGTCCAGATCGCCATGCCCGCGGCCGACGGCTGCAGCGCTTTTCGGGGCCGGAGCACAGTCTTTGACCGTACCAGCCCCGCGCCCGAAACAGGGGCTTGGCAGAGGAAGGAGGGCAAGCGTGCCGCCGGCCCGGGACCGTGTTCTGGTTGTGCCGTGGGGCCTGGGCGCCGATTGAAACCGAGACTGGGCTGTTTAACGGCGCTGTCGGACGGTCAGTCGCCAAAACCCGCTTGCCAAGTCCCGGCGTAGGATCGCGCGCCGTCAGAGCCTGAGAACGACGCCGAAAAGCCGCGGATACACGCGCCTGCCGCGGCGGCTGCGCAGACAGAACGGCTTCGCCGAATGCTTTGATCCGATGGTCGGATGACATTTCATTGGCTTGTCGCAGTGCGGCGCAAGACGGTGTGCCGCCCACGCCACGCTGCTGCGAAAGCGCCCCCCCCCAAGTGGGTGGCGGACCCGTAAACTGATGCGGGGCCGTCGGACGACGATGCTGGACCCACAACGCCTTCGGCGCGGCAAGGGTAGCGCTTGCGCGGCCCAAAGCGGGCGAACACCACCCCGCAAGCCGGTTTGTCCGCTCGAAAGGATGTTGTGGCACTGGATCACGGGGCGCCATATCTGTCCGGCACCAGCCTGCCGGGGGGCGCGGGCCAAAACGCCGTTTGGCCAAGCTGGCAAGCCTGGCTCTGACGAGGCGCTCCCTAAAACCATGCGCACCACAGTGTTTGCTGCGCGCGCTCTCGGCGGGCTGTCGCTGCAACCCGGCCCCGCGCGCAGTTCGCCACAGGTCAATTGCTTTGCTGGCCTTACCCCAGCCATCGCCCGCACTGCCTGTCTTGAGGGCGGGGCGGATCAAATGGCGCAGCAGCATTGCGCCACAAAAAACCGATAGCAGGCAAAGGGCTGCGCGGCGCTGAGCCGCCGCGAGCCAAGAGCTGATGCCACACCAAACGCCCGTCCTGTGGCGATTGAGGGCGACTGAGATGCGCTGAAACAGGGTTGCGGCAGGTTGGCGCGTGGCGGTATCGACCATCAATCGACCCATGATGTTCCATTGCCCCGCTCTAATCGGGCGAGGATCAACGCTTCTTCAGCCTCGAAGGCCGCTTCATCGATCGTTCCGGCGATCAATGCGGCCTCTAGCGCGATCAGTGCAGCGCGCAGCGCGGCGGGGTCGTTTCGTTCGGTTTCAGCCGCCTCCTTGATTTGGCCCGCCACCCAAACGACACCGCGCGTCGGGCCGCTCAGCGGCAGCGTCAAAAGCGATGTCAAAAGCCCCATCTTAGGCCGCCCTGCTGCGGTCGGGCTCAACATCAAGCGACAGCGACAAAAAGTGGTAGATTGGCGCAGGGCCGATCAAGGCTATGTCCACCTTCTCGTCCGCCGCGAACCCGGTTTTCGCAGACAGCGCCGGCAAGTCGGCGCCAAGCGTTTTAAGCACTGGGGGCGAAAGCAGCATTGCCGCGCGGAGAATTTGGTTATCCGCCTCCGGCGTCAGCACGCGAAGGTCGCGGAGCCGCGGCGTCAATGCAGCCACCAAGTGCCGTTCGGCCCGCTTCCGACGACGATCAAGGGCCTCCGCCACATGCCGACCGAAATCGATCCGCTCATAATGCGCGTCGGCGCCGCGCGCGGCGAGCGCGGCATGACGGGCCGCGAGGTCCGGTGCCTCCTTCACCATTGCCGCGAAGGCCGCCGCACGCGGCGCGTGGATCGAAACCCCCGCTTCCACCAGCCCATCAAATCGAACCAGCGCTTCTTCTAGACGGGGACGGTGGGCGGCAATGCGGGCGGACAAAGCCGCCTCGGAGGTCGCAATCAAGCCAAACCGCATCGGTGCGGCGGAGCGGGCCGCCCGGGTGCGCGCTGACCACGTCAGCGACAGAGCCAAGCATCAGCACCGTCGGCGGCGCCGAGGCAACCCCTGTTACCGTTGCCAGGTGCGCCGCCGCTCTGGGCGCATCCGCCGCCGCGATCACGCCATAGACATAGCGGGCGTCGTCCTCGACATCCACATCAGCCATGGGTAGCCACCTTGGGTATCCGCACTTCTAAGATGCCGTTGGAAAGGCGGACTTCTCGGTCGTCCAAGGCCAAACCGGGTGGCAGCGAGACCGACGCCGTGTAGCGCCGGCGCCCGTGTGTCGCGAGCGACAGCGCGCCCTTTTCGACCGCAACGGTCAGGGCGGCCTCCTCAACACCGGGCAGATCCGCTGTCACAACCCACTCCGCCGCTTCGTCAAAGATCTCAACCTCCGCTGTGCGCACTGCGTCTTCGGGGGGGCGGTCTTCTTGGCGGGCAGGTGGCGGCTGTTTTTGCGGCGGATTGCGGGGCCTTGGCGTCTCAGCATCCCTTTGAGGGGCCCCTTGGCCAAGCTCAACACCGCCGACCCGCACGCTGACATGGCGTTCGACTTTTGCAGCCGCTCCGCGTGTCTCGGCAGCCTCGGCGATTTGACCGAGGGCGTCAGACACCTGTTCGAAGAGACCGCCAAGGCGCAGATCGATCTCTTCAAGTGCGGCCTTGCCCTTGGGTCGCTCCTTCCGATCAGTCATCACACTCTCCTAAGTCTGAGGTGGAACAGGGTGTCGCTGCCCGGCCTCTGCAATTGGCTACGATGGGCTGGGCTGCAGCGCGGACGCTTGACAAAGCGCTACTCGGCGGGGTTTGGGGGCGTCGCGGCACGGCGGCGGGGCCCTGCCCGCGGCCCCCCTGGAATTCGGTTGGCACCAGCGTATTCGCAGCATTTGGATGGACGCGGAGGCCGGGCCGCAACGCGGTAATGCACTGCCTCTGCGCCCGGCACAGTGTCGTCGGTATCGGTACAGAACGGGCGCGGGGTGCGGCGCCCGCCTCCTTGGTCGCTTGCCCCGGGCGGCCGCCTCAGCGGGCCGCGGCATCTGGGGCTGTGGGCGATGGGTCGCGGCGCTTTTCGGATAGAGGCCCCATGTGCGTGTGCGCCGCTGGGGTTTGGCCGGGGCGGCCCGAGAGCGACCGCTAAAACCCAAGGATCAGCGTATGCCAGTCGGGTTCGCGCCAGTGCGTGCCAACAGCGCCTCTAGGCTGTCAAGACGTGCCTGCTTCGCTTTGTTCTCGCTCTCCTAGTCTTGCGCGCGGCTTGAAAGCATCGGGTCGCTTTCCCACCAGTAGATGCCCA
>CALCPC010000337.1 GCA_937900975.1 uncultured Paracoccaceae bacterium | reverse complement strand
CATCGCAAAACCACGACGCGGGTCGCCGGGTTGCGCGGGACCGGCAAGGTCGCGCCGATGGCGCTTGATGGGCCGATCAAGGGCCATGGGTTCGCAGCCGATACACGCCAAGTGCTGGCCCCGACGCTGCGGCCTGGCGACGTGGTCATCATGGACAACCTCTCCGGCCACAAGCGGGCATCCGTTTGGGAGATGACCGAGGGGGCCGGCGCGCGGATGCTGTTCCGACCGCCCTTCAGCCCTGACTGCAATCCGATTGAGATGGCCTTTGCCGTGCTCAAGGCGCCTCTCAAAAGAGCTGTCACGCGCACCCTTGACGACCGCTGGAACGCGATCGGGGCCTGGTTGACTGGCTCTCGCCGAAGCAATGCGCGACCTATTTCGCGGCCGCGGGTGGTATGCAGACTGATCGGAAAGCGCTCTAACCCAGTGAATGGCCAGCGTGCACAGGGCAGAGCGGGGTTGCTGCAGCCTTTTCGACGCGTCATCCACCGTCGCAGCGATGCAAACGCGCCCAGGGGCGGCCCCGGGCGCGGGTCACACCGTCTGTGGCGTCTCGCTCACCTGTCTGCGTCGGCGCCCGAACCCAAGTCCGGCCGCGACGTCCTTTGCGGCGATGCGCAGGCCGGTGCGCGCCGCAGCCTATCGCCATGCTGCGCGACAGGGCAGGGCGCGGCTGGCGGGGCGGGGATTAGAGCAATTTCCGTTCACATTTGATCAGAAATCGCTGTCGCAAGATCAGCAGGATGCTGATCTTGAACGCGTTTTCTGATGATGACTGACTCACTTTGAACGGAAAATGCTCTAACCCCAAGATCCGTCCGGCGGTGCGGCGGGTTCCTGGGGGGATCCGCCTGCGGCCGGGAAGACCGCGAACGGGCGGTCTTGCGACAAAGCGCCCCGCCACGGACTTCGGGCTGCGCTGCTTTTCTGGTTGGGCCAAACACGATAGGAAATGCGTTCAAGATCAGCCTTTTGCTGGCCGCAGGATCGCCTTTTCGGTTCAACCCGGACCCAAGGTGCCCTAAGCACACATCAGAAGAGGAGGCCGCATGACGCCCGACGCCCGCCAACGCCTCGTCCGTCGTTTTGGCACCCTTCTGCTGTCGGCCCTTGGAACGCTTCTGTTCTGGCTGGCCGCGCTGCCGCTGCCGTTTTTGTTCGGACCGATGCTGGCCTGCCTATTGGCGGCGCTTGCCGGGGCCCAGCTTCTGGGGCTTGGCGTTCTCTCTGTCGCGGCCCGGACAATCCTCGGCGTGGCGGTCGGTGCGTCGATCACACCGGATGTCGTGGGCCAGCTTCCCAGCATGGCGGTGGCGGTCTCGCTTATGCCGCTCTACATTCTGGTGATCGCGGCCATCGGCGTGCCGTTTTTCCGCCGCGTATACGGCTTTGACGCCGCGACCGCCTGGTATGCCGCGATGCCTGGCGGATTGCAGGACATGGTGATTTTCGGTCAAGAAGCTGGCGGCGATGTTCGCGCGCTTTCGCTGATCCACGCGACGCGGGTTTTGATCATCGTCACGCTGGTCCCGCTTGTTTTGACCTTTGGGATGGGGGCCAGCCTTGACCGCCCGCTTGGGCAGCCGGCGGCCGCACTCCCGCTGGGGGAGCTTCTGCTGATGGTGCTCGCGGCCCTCATCGGCTGGAAAGGGGGGGAGCGTGTGGGCCTTTTCGGCGCCTCGATCCTTGGGCCGATGATCGTCACCGCCGGGCTGTCGCTGGCCGATCTCATCCATGTCCGCCCGCCGTC
>CALCPC010000336.1 GCA_937900975.1 uncultured Paracoccaceae bacterium | reverse complement strand
CGCGTCCTGACCGGCCGCATCGCGCGACGATGTCACACCATCGGCGGCTGTCGCGGCTTTTGGTACCTGTTTTTGCCGGACCCGTCCTGCATCCATCCAATAACTGTCGAAGAGATCGTCAAACCGCAAAACCTCCTCGCGAGAGCCGGTGCAAACGGCCCGCAACGCCCGGCGGCATTCGGTCGGGGTGATGTCGTGAAGTGTGGCAAGCGCCCGCATCGCAAGATCCGCCTCCGCCACGCCAAGGCGCAAGCCGTTTGCGCGAAGATGCGCGACAAACCCCGCAACACGCGCGGCGGGGCCGGGGTCGCGCGCCGCGAACCGGGTGGCCCGGCTCACGCGGCGCGCCCAGCGATGCGGCCCGCGACCTCGGGCGTGATATGCGCCTGGTCGCTTTGCGTCTTCAAAAGCGTGGTCAGCGTCGCCTGCAGCACCGAAGCGTCGCGCGTCAGATCGGCGATACCAAGCCCCATCAAAGCGGCCGCGAAGTCCAGCATCTCGGCGACGCCCGGGGTCTTTTCCAGATCTTCCTCGCGCAGCTTTTGCACAAAGCCGACCACCTGGCGCGCCAGCCCAGCCTCCACCCCGGGACAGCGGGCCATCAGAATAGCAAGCTCTGTCTCACGGTCCGGGTAGGGGACATAGGTGTAAAGACAGCGCCGGCGCAGCGCGTCGGAAAGGTCGCGCGTCCCGTTGGAGGTGAGGATCGCAATCGGCTTGCTGGTCGCCGTTATCGTGCCAAGCTCTGGCACGGTGATTTGATAATCGGCCAGGATCTCCAACAAATAGGCTTCGAACTCCTCATCCGCGCGGTCGATTTCGTCGATCAGCAGAACGGGCGGGGTTTCTTGGCTGATCGCGGCCAGAAGCGGCCGTTCCAACAAAAATGCGCGGGAAAAGATGCGATCCTCGACCGCCTTGCCGGTCTGACCATCCTCCGCCGCGGCGCGGATGGTCAGAAGCTGGCGCTGGTAGTTCCATTCATAGATCGCCTGGCCTGCGTCCAACCCCTCATAGCATTGAAGTCGGATCAGCCGTGTCGCGCGGCTTGCCGCCAAGGCGCGGGCAACCTCGGTCTTGCCGACCCCCGCCGCGCCCTCCAACAAAAGCGGGCGGCCAAGCGTGAGTGCAAGGTGCAGGGCGACGGCGAGGTCGTCGGACGCAACATATCCGTCGCCGCGGAGTGCGGATTGAAGATCGGTCCAGGTCATAGATGTCTCCGCCCTGGCGGGGCATGACCCCGCCAGAGGCTTGAGCCTTAGCCGTGCAGGCCAAGGGCGTTGGCTGTTTTCCAAATCCGCCAATGGTCGTGCGGCATGTTGGTGTGCGTGTTCCCAAAGGCGCGGAACGCGTCTTGGACCGCAGTGGAAAAACAGGGTACGCCGCCGACATGCGGACTTTCCCCGACACCCTTTGCACCGATGGGGTGGTGGGGGCTGGGCGTTACGGTGTGGTCGGTTTCGTAGTTGGGGACCTCCCACGCGGTCGGCAGGAAAAAGTCCATCAAAGTGCCCGTTTTGCAGTTGCCCATTTCGTCATAGGCGATCTCTTGGCCAAGTGCGACGGCCAGCGCCTCGGTCAGGCCGCCATGCACCTGGCCTTCGATGATCATCGGGTTGATGCGTGTGCCGCAATCGTCGAGCGCGTAGAACCTCCGGATATCGACCACACCGGTGTCGACATCGAAATCCATCACGCACACGTAGGCGCCGAAAGGATACGTCATGTTCGGCGGGTCGTAATAGCTGACCGCCTCCAACCCCGGTTCGATCCCTGGAATGGCTTGGTTGTAGGCCGCGAAGGCCACTTCCTTCATGGTTTTAAACCGCTCTGGCGCGCCTTTGACGACGAAACGGTCGACGACGAACTCAACATCGTTGTCGTGAACC
>CALCPC010000335.1 GCA_937900975.1 uncultured Paracoccaceae bacterium | reverse complement strand
CCGTTCCCGCCTTTGCCTTCGGCGTGCTCACTCCCGCTTCGCGGTAAACGGCCGCCCGCCCGGGCGGCGCGACCAAAAGGACCCCCGCGCCGAGCGCGCCGCACAGAACCGGTTCGACCACAAAAGCGGTGAAGGCGGCGGCGGTAATCGCGTCGAGCGCGGTGCCGCCGGCGCGCAAGATCTCCTCGGCGCTGGCGGAGGTTAGGGGATGGCCGCTGGCAACGCCGAAGGACATTCTAACGCATCGCCGCCTAGCGCTGCGCCCCGACGGCCTGGCCGCGCACATCGGCGTCGACCGAGGGCGCGAACTTGGCGAAATTGTCGGCAAACATCGCAACCAGGCGCGCGGCAGCCGCATCATAGGCGGCGCCATCGGTCCAGGTTTCGCGCGGGTTCAACAGCGCGGGCGAAACACCGGCGACATCGACGGGCACCTCAAAGCCGAAATTGGGATCCTTGCGGAACTGGCCAGCGCCAAGCGCTCCGTTCAAGGCGGCCGTCAGAAGCGCCCGCGTCGCCGCGATCGGCATCCGCGTGCCGGTGCCATAGGCGCCGCCGGTCCAACCGGTGTTAACCAGCCAGCAGGTGGCGCCATGCCGGGCGATCCGCTCTCGCAGCAACTCCCCATAGACTTCGGGCCGGCGGGGCATGAAGGGCGCGCCGAAACAGGTGGAGAATGTGGGCTGCGGTTCCGTCACGCCCTTTTCGGTTCCCGCCACTTTGGAGGTGAAGCCCGAGAGGAAATGATACATGGCCTGCGCCGGCGTCAGCCGCGCGATGGGCGGCAGGACCCCGAACGCGTCGCATGTCAGCATCACCACATGGCGCGGCATCCCCCCGCGCGCGCTGGGGGACGCGTTGGCGATATAGTCCATCGGATAGGCGCAGCGCATGTTGGCAGTCAGGCTGTCATCGGCGAAATCCAGCACCTTGGTGTGCGGATCGAACACCATGTTTTCAACCACCGTTCCAAATTTTGTGGTTGTGGCATAGATCTCGGGCTCGGCCTTGGGGTCCATGTTGATGGTCTTGGCGTAACAGCCGCCTTCGAAATTAAAGGTACCATTGTCCGACCAGCCGTGTTCGTCATCGCCGATCAAAATCCGATCCGGATCGGCGGACAGCGTCGTCTTGCCGGTCCCCGACAGGCCGAAGAAAATGGCGACATCGTCGGCATCGTCCGGCGCGTGATTGGCCGAACAGTGCATCGGCATCACGCCTTTTTCCGGCAGAAGATAATTCAGAACTGAAAACACAGACTTCTTGTTCTCGCCCGCGTAAGAGGTGCCGGCGATCAGGATCATCCGCCGCTCAAACGACACGGCGATGACGGTCTCGGACCGGCAGCCATGGCGCGCGGGATCGGCCAGGAAGCTCGGACAATTCAAAATGGTGAAATCGGGCACAAAGCTCGCAAGCTCGGCAAGGTCGGGGCGGCGCAGCAAATGGCGGATGAACAGCCCATGCCAGGCCAGTTCCGTTTGCACGCGCACGTTCAGCCGGTGGGCCGGATCGGCGCCCGCGTAAAGGTCTTGGACGAAAAGCTCCCGCTGGGCGGCATGGGCTGTCAGGTCCTGGCGCAGCCGCTCAAACGCGTCCGGCGCCATCGCGCGGTTGTTGTCCCACCAAATATGGTCCGCGACCGAAGGCTCCTCGACCACGAATTTGTCGTTGGGGGAGCGCCCCGTGTGTTTGCCGGTTTCGACCAACAGTGCGCCGCCACGGCCAAGCGTCCCCTCACCCCGGCGGAGCGCCGCCTCAATCAACCCGGTTTCTTCGAGGTAATAGTGCACCGTCCCGACGCCCTTAGGGTCGGGGGTCTCCGGAACGGTGTCCGGATTGACCAGAATATGCGCCATTGACAGTTATACTCCCGCGATCATGGCGTTTTTCGCGTTCCGCGCGAGCGACGCCTGTCTCCCCAAATGCTGGCAGCGATCCCAAGAAGGGCCATTTCTTAGGAAATTCGGTCTGCAAACGACCGAATCTTGCGCGCTGACAACAGGGTGGTTGTACCACGCGATCAAGGCAGATCTAGGCAGATCTGTTGCATTTCCACGATTTCGACGTGTTGTGCCCACATTTCGGTTAATATGATCGCGATACGGCTTTGTTATTACGCTAGGATGTAACGAGCTAGGCTGTCTGTCTGACGTCAGAAATCTGGAAAAGGAGCGGGCTCATGTCAGCAACGATCGCACTCGTGGACGATGACCGGAACATTCTTACCTCGGTGTCGATGGTGCTGGAGGGGGAAGGCTACAATGTACGCAGCTACAATGATGGCGCGACCGCGTTGTCGGCCTTCGACAAGAACATGCCGGATCTTGCGGTCTTCGATATCAAGATGCCCCGCATGGACGGGATGGAGCTTTTGCGCCAGGTGCGCCAGAAGTCCAACCTGCCGGTGATCTTCCTGACCTCGAAAGACGAGGAGATCGACGAGGTTTTGGGCCTGCGCATGGGGGCCGACGATTATATGCGCAAACCCTTCTCGCAGCGGTTGTTGGTGGAGCGGATCCGCGTCATCCTGCGCCGCCAGGACACTGTGAACGGAACCACGGCGGAGGCGGAAAGCGACAGCATCGTGCGCGGGTCGCTGAAGATGGATCCGCTGCGCCATGCGGTTTCCTGGAAAGACAAGCAAATCACGCTGACGGTGACAGAGTTCTTGATCCTTCAAGCGCTGGCGCAGCGGCCCGGTTTTGTGAAAAGCCGCGACCAATTGCTGGACGTCGCCTATGATGACCAAGTGTATGTCGACGACCGGACCATCGACAGCCATATCAAACGGATCCGCAAAAAATTCAAAGCCAAGGATGAAGAGTTTTCGTCTATCGAAACGCTTTACGGCATTGGATACCGCTATAACGAGGCCTAGAACGCATGGCGGCATTGCCGACCACGAAACGACCGCGGATCATTGTCGACGGGTATCGGCGGTCCGATAGCGAGGCTGTGGCCTCGCAAATGGACTGGCAGGCCCGGTTTCGCGGCCGATCTCCGCTTGCGCGGAAGGTGATTACGTTCAACCTGCTGACGCTGGGCGTGCTGGTTCTGGGGGTGCTTTACCTCAATCAGTACCAGGACGGGCTTCTCGCGATGCGAGAGCGGGCGATGATGACCGAAGGCAATCTGATCGTCGCCGCGATCGAGGAGCGGACCGCGGCCGACGCGTCAGATGAGGAGGTGCGGGCGGCGGCCCTCGACGTGATCGCGTCGGTCGCCGGGCGCACGCCCAACCGGATTTGGATCTATGCCGCCAACCAGCGGTTCTTGGGCAGTGCGCGCAGCTTGCTCCAGGATTCTGTCGCGCTCGACCTTTCGGCGGAAGAGCCGCAATGGTCCAACGCCTTCACCTCGATCTTGGGGGAGTTGTGGGCGCGGATCGACCGTCTTTACGATCAGCGCACCGCCAGCCCCGACACGGCAGTCAGCTCTGCGCTGGCCAATCCCGTCGCCCGGGAGGCCATCGATAGCGGCGGCAGCGTCGCCCGACAGTTGACCAGCGCCGGCGGGCAGACGGTTTTGACCGTCGGCATGCCGTTGGAGTATCAAGGCATCATCCGCGGCGCGCTGACGCTGACGACACCCCCTGGCGAGATCGACGAACTTGTCCGCGGTCAGCGCGAGCAGGTGCTGCAAGTCTTTGCCCTGGCCATCGTCTGCTCGGTGCTGTTGTCGTTGGTCTTGTCCAGCACGATTGTCCGCCCGCTGCGCGATCTGGCCGAGGCCGCGCAGGAAAGCGGGACGCGGACGCGGCGCAAACATGACGAAAGGCGGGTCGAAATTCCCGACCTGACAGCGCGCCCGGACGAAATCGGGTTTCTGTCCGGCGCGCTGCAGGCGATGACCAACGCGCTGTACGACCGGATCGAGGCCAACGAGATGTTTGCCGCCGACGTCGCGCATGAGATCAAGAACCCGCTGACCTCATTGCGCTCAGCCGTCGAGACGATGCCTTACGCCAAAGAAGAAAAAGACCGGCAGCGCCTTCTTGAGGTGATCAAGCACGATGTCGACCGGCTGAACCGATTGGTCACGGACATCTCTAATGCCTCGCGCCTGGACAGCGAACTGGTCCGCGATGAGATGCTGGAGTTCGACTTGCATCGCCTGTTGACTGATCTGGTCAGCTACAACGCCGGGATCGCCGAGGAGCATGGCGCAACGCTTGAGACGCATTTCCCGGCCACGCCGCTTGAAATGACAGGGCTGGAGGGGCGCCTTGCCCAGGTGTTCGTCAATCTGATCACCAACGCGATTTCCTTTGCCGTTGAGGGCGACACCATCGCGATTTCGACCGAGATCGGGCGCGGGATCGTGCGCGTCAAGGTCGAGGATATGGGCCCCGGGATCCCAGATCAGAGCTTGGAAGATATTTTCAGCCGGTTTTACTCCGAGCGTCCGAAAACCGAGACTTTCGGCAACCATTCGGGTCTCGGGCTTGCGATCTCAAAGCAGATTGTCGAGGCGCATGGCGGCCGGATCTGGGCTGAGAACATCCGGACCCCCGCAAACGGGGCGGATACGCCGCCCGATGGGGCCCGCATGGTCGTGGAATTGCCCTTGTGAGCGATGGGGCCGAGGTGCTCCATGCAAGCGCTGTCGCCATCAACGGAGCTGGTGTGCTAATCCTTGGGCCTTCGGGGTCTGGCAAATCGGCGACCGCGCTTGACCTGATCGCCCGCGGCGCCGAGCTGATCGCCGACGACCGGGTGGTGGTGCAGGGCACACCGCCCCGTCTGTCGCCGCCCGATGCCCTGGCCGGTTTGGTGGAGGCGCGCGGCATCGGCCTGTTGCGCCTGCCTTACCGCGACGACATTACCGCTGTTCTGGCCATCGACATGGGCCGGTCGGCGGATGTTCGTATGCCGCCGTACACTTCGTTTTCCATCAACTCGATGTGTTTGCCTTTGATTGCAGGTGCGAACAATCCTATTTTGGTTTTAGCGGTAATGGCCGGACTTAAGGCGTCCGTAACGTTCCCGTTCTACGATGGATCATCCAGCGGTCGGCAAGATGAGCAAGGCGGAGCAAAAGACCAAGCGTGATGTTGCGATTGTCACCGGCCCTGCCGGGGCCGGACGCTCGACCGCGATCCATGCGTTAGAGGATTTCGGGTTCGAGGCAATCGATAACTTGCCGATTTCCTTTCTCGACCGTCTTTTCGCCTCGGACGAAAGCCGCCGACCCATCGCCATCGGCATCGATGCCCGCACGCGCGATTTCAGCGCCGCAGCCTTGTGGGAAGCTTTGGCGCAGCTTTCGGCCAATCCCGATCTTGGCGTCAGCCTGGTGTTTCTCGATTGCTCGACCGACGGGCTTTTGCGCCGCTTTTCCGAAACCCGGCGGCGCCATCCGCTGTCCCCCGATGGCACCGCCCGCCAGGGGAGTGAGCGGGAGCGTGAGCTGCTCGCACCCCTGCGCGAGACCGCGGACATCCTGGTGGATACGTCCGAAATGGCGCCGCACGATCTTCGGGCAGAGCTTGGGCGTTGGTTCGCAACGCCTGCGGCGGATGGTCTATCGATCTCGGTGCAATCCTTTTCCTACAAGCGCGGCGCGCCGCGCGCGGCCGATATCGTGCTGGACTGTCGGTTTCTTCAGAACCCGCATTGGGAGCGCGCTTTGCGCCCCTTGACCGGGCAGGATCCAGCCGTCGCGGCGCATGTTGCGGCCGATCCTCTTTATGCTCCGTTCCATGACCGGGTGCTCGATTTGATCCAAGTTTTGCTGCCCGCTTTCGTGGCGGAGGGCAAATCCTATCTCACCCTGGCCTTCGGGTGTACCGGCGGTCGCCATAGATCCGTCGCGGTTTCGCAATCGGTTGCAAAATCGCTTGCCGCAGACGGTTGGCGGGTGTCTACTCGCCATCGGGAGTTGGAGCGGGCGCCGGTGAGTGACGGGCCCAGACGGGTGGTGAACGCGTGATCGGTATTGTGATCGTTGCCCATGGCGGGCTGGCGCGCGAGTATCGCGCCGCGATGGAGCATGTGGTGGGCCGCTGCGACGGGATCCGGGCGATTGCCATCGGCGCCGACGACACGCGCGGGTCGAAACAGGCCGAAATCGACAGCGCGGTGGCCGAGGTGGACACCGGCGCGGGCGTTGTGGTGGTGACGGATGTCGTTGGCGGTACGCCATCGAACCTGGCCATGGCGGCCTGCAGCGCGAAAAATCGCAAAGTGCTTTACGGTGTGAACGTGCCGATGCTGCTGAAGCTCGCCAAAACCCGCCACTTACCGCTGGATGAGGCTGTGGGCTGCGCACTGGCCGCCGCGCGGAAATACATCAATTGCGCCGATGGGTTCGGCGTCCGCGCGGCAGAGTGACGGCTCTGTGACGGAGGACGAGGTCAGCGTCACCCGCAGGCTGGATATCGTCAACGAAAAGGGCCTGCATGCGCGCGCCTCTGCCCGGTTCGTCGAAACGGTGGAGCGCTTCGATGCGCGTGGCACCGTCAGCCGGTAGGGCCAGCGCGTCACGGGGGACTCGATCATGGGTCTGCTGATGCTGGCCGCCGCCAAAGGAACCTTCATCGATGTCGCCGCCGAAGGACCAGAGGCCGGCGCCGTGATCGCCGCGCTTGAAGAGCTGGTTGCCAACCGCTTTGGCGAGGGGCGGTAGCCGGCGTCGCAATCCGGGCCGATCCATCGGGGTCGCCCCCCCCCGCGTCAGCGTCTTGCCGAATTGACACACTGGATCCACGGTCGGTTGACCTGGCGGCGTCGGCGGGGTTGCGGCCCGTGCAGCGGTGCTGGACCGCGGCAAAGCCGAAGCGCTGCCTGGCTGCGAAAGGTCGCACCCTGCCGGGCCCTGATGGATCGCGCCCCGCCCGCACGGCCGAGGCCGCCGTCTGCACTGGGAGCGCAGATAACTGTTCCCATGCTCCGATGCTTGTCCTAGCATCCACCCACAAGGCCCGGGACAGGGCCGTTTATGGGAGGAGACACCGATGACCGGATTGATCAAGCCAAGCCGCCGCAGCGTCCTTATCGCGGGGTCCGCCGCGCTGGCCGCGCCCTTTGTCGCGACATCCGCGCGCGCCGCGGACAAGCGGGTGGCGATGGTCGTGAAAAACCTCGGCAACAGCTATTTCGCCGCCTGCGCCAATGGCGCCGAGGAGGCCGCGGCCGAGCTTGGGGGGATGGAGATCATCTATACCGCCCCCACCAAGCCGACGCCCGAGGATCAGATCGCCGTCATCGACAGCCTGATCGCGCAACGCGTCGATGGCATCATCGTTTCGGCCAACGACGCCAATGCGCTGGTGCCCGTGGGCAAAAAGGCCGCGCAGCGCGGCATCAAAATGATGTCTTTTGACAGCGCCATCGCGCCGGAGGGGCGGCTGGTGCACCTCTCCGCCTCCTCCACGCCGCTGATCGGCGCGAAACAAGTGCAGATGATCGGCGCGACGCTGAATTATGAGGGCGAGGTCGCAATCTTGTCCGCCGCCTCGACCATGACCAACCAGAACGCCTGGATCGCCGCCATGAAGGAGGAGTGGAAGGATCCCAAATACGCCAACATGCCGCTGGTCTCGACGGTCTATGGCGACGACCAAGACGACAAATCCTACCGTGAGATGCAAAGCCTGGTGAAGGCACACCCGAACCTGCGCGGTGTGATCTCCCCCACCACGATCGGGATCCGTGCGGGGGCCAAGGCGATCATGGACGACGGTCTTGTGGGGCAGGTCTATATCACCGGCCTTGGCCTTCCCTCTGAGATGTTGGCGGCGGTCCAGGCCGGCGCGTGCGACAGTTTCGCGATCTGGAACCCGGTGGAGTACGGCTATTCCTCGACCATGATCATGGGTGCGATCCTCGGCGGTGCGGCCACGGCGGAGGGTGCGACACTGTCGATGGGCAAAAAGGGTGAGACGACCGTGGGCGCAGAGGGGGAGTGCATTATGGGCGAGCCCTTTGAGTTCAACGCCTCCAACGTCGCGGATTTCGCAGCCATCTTTTAAAGCACTTGCCCCGGGGCCTGTGGCCCCGGGGACACCGCCATGGCCCCGATCCTAACGCTTTCCTATCTGACCAAGCGGGTTCCGGGCGTGACTGCGCTGGATGACGTGTCCTTCGCGCTTGAACCCGGCACGGTGACAGCGCTGATCGGCGAAAACGGCGCTGGAAAATCGACCATCGTCAAAATCCTGACCGGCATCTACCAGCCGGATGGCGGCGGCCTGGCTTTGGAGGGGCGGGCCATCCAGCTTAACTCCGCGCGCGATGCGTGGGATGCGGGCATTGCCGCGATCCACCAGGATACGGTCATGTTCGATGAGCTGAGCGTCGCCGAAATTGTCTTCATGGGGCATATGCCTGGGGGACGGCTGGGCGATTGGGCGCAGATGCGGCGGCGCACCGGCGACCTGCTGGCCCGGAGCGACGCGGGCTTTGACGCCGATACGCCGCTTAAACGCCTGTCGGTGGCCGAAAAACATATGGTGGAGGTCGCCCGCGCGCTTAGCCACGATGCCCGCGTTGTGATTATGGACGAGCCGACGGCCGCGCTGTCGCGCAACGAAATCGACGAGCTTTTCGGGCTGGTCGAAACGCTGAAGGCAGAGGGGCGCGCGATCCTGTTCATCTCGCACAAATTCGACGAGATCTTCCGCGTGTCGGACGCCTGGGTGTGTCTGCGCGATGGCCAGCTTGCCGGCGCGGGCCGAACGGCGGAGGCGACGGAGGCGGAGCTTGTCCGCCTGATGGTCGGCCGGCCCGTCGACCAGGTTTTTCCAAAGCGCAAGATCGCGCTTGGCGATACTGTCCTGGCGGTCGAGGGGCTGGGCAACGCGACGGAGTTCGCCGACCTGACCTTCGATCTGCGCCGGGGGGAGATTTTGGGGTTCTACGGGCGTGTCGGTGCCGGGCGGCCGGAGGCGATGCAATGCCTTTTCGGGATCTGCCGGGCGGGTCGGGGGCGCGTGACGCTTGACGGAAAGACGCTGAACATTCGCGCGCCAAGCGATGCGATCCGCGCAGGACTTGCCTATGTGCCCGAGGACCGGCAGGTGCAAGGCGCCGCCTTGCCGATGACGATCCGGGAGAACACAACGCTGGCCTCCCTTCGCGACCATGCTTCGGGGCCGTTTCTGTCGGCGCGGTCCGAGCGTGCTGCGACCCGCCAGCTTGGCCAACGCCTGGACGTGCGCGCCGCAAGTTGGGAGACGGCGGTCGGCGATCTTTCGGGCGGGAACCAGCAATAGGTTGTCATCGCGAAATGGCTGGCCACGCGCCCGCGGGTCGTCATCCTGGATGAGCCGACGAAGGGCATCGATGTCGGCTCAAAGGCCGCGGTCCACGATTTCATCGGCGAACTGGCCGAAGAGGGGCTGGCCGTGATCCTGGTCACCTCTGAGTTGCCGGAGGCCATGGGCCTTTCCGACCGGCTGAACGTGATGCACGAGGGGCGCATCGCCGGCCGGTTCGAGCGCGGCGATTGGAGTGCGGAGCGCATAGTGGCGGCCGCAACCGGCGCAGGCCGCGCCGCATGAGTTGGATTTCGCAACACCGGGAGGCCGCGCTCGCGCTTTTGATCCTGGCGACTGTGGCCGGCGTTGGGCTATACGCCCCCGCGTTCGCGACCCCCGGCAGCCTGATCGGGGTGTTGAACGACACGGCGTTTCTGCTGATGCTGGCGGTCGGCCAGATGATCGTGATCCTGACCCGCGGCATCGATCTGTCGATGGCGGCCAATCTTGCGTTGACCGGTATGCTGGTTGCCCTTGTCGGCCAGTATGGCCCGGATTTGCCGGCCTTGATCTACATTGTAATCGCGGTCGTGATCGGCGCAGGGCTTGGCCTTTTGATCGGTGGGCTGGTCGGCGGGCTTGGCATCCCGCCCATTGTCGTAACCCTGGGTGCTCTGGCCATCTAACGGGGCATGATCGTCGTGAGCGGCGGGGGCGATCAGGTCAACGCGTCCGAGATGGGCGCCTCGTTCCAAGCCTTCCCGAAGATCGCCTTTCTCGGCCTGACCACGCCCTTTTGGCTGGCCGCTTTTGTGGCGGTGGCAGCACAGATCTTCCTGACACGAACACGCACGGGCCGCGGGCTTTATGCCGTGGGCGGCAATCCGGTTGCCGCGCGCTATTGCGGGATCCGGGTGCAGCGCGCGGAGGGGCTGGTCTATGTCATCTCGGGCGCCATCGCGGGGCTTTGCGGTTATCTTTGGGTCGCGCGTTATGGGGTCGCTTATTCCGAGATCGCGCTCGGTTATGAGCTGACGGTGATCGCGGCCTGCGTGATCGGCGGTGTCTCGATCGGGGGCGGTGTCGGGTCGGTCGCGGGCGCGGTTCTGGGCGCGCTTTTTCTCGGGGTCGTGGTCAACGCGCTGCCGGTGATGCAAGTCTCCCCCTTCTGGCAGATGGCCATCGCGGGCACCGTGATCCTTGGCGCCGTTGTGCTGAACGCACGGGCCGAGGCGCGGCCCGGCAAGCTGATCCTCGCCGAAGCGCGCCGGGGCCGGGGATGAGTGTTGCCGACCGCGCCCCGCGCCGGATCCTGGACCAAGCGCTGCGGTGGGAGGTGCTGCTGACCGGGCTTCTGATCCTTGTGTTCGTGGCCAACGCGCTGGCGACGCCCTGGTTTCTCGACATCTACAACCTGGCCGACGCCACCTATAATTTCTCGGAAAAAGCGATCATCGCGCTGCCCATGGCGCTGTTAATCCTAACGAGAGAGATCGATTTGTCGGTCGGCGCCATCGTGGCGCTGGCGGCATTGGCTGTCGGGTTGGCGGCGGGGCACGGGGCGCCGGCGCCGGTGTTGGTCGGCGTTGGGCTTTTGACCGGGCTTTTGTGCGGGATGTTTAACGGTCTTCTGGTCACGCGCATCGGCGTGCCGTCGATTGTCATCACCATTGGCACCATGTCGCTTTTCCGCGGCATCGCTCAGGTCACGCTGGGCGACCAGGCGCTGACCAGCTTTCCGCCGGGCTTTGCGGCGCTTGGGCAATCCTATCTGATCGCCTGGCCGCCGCTGCCGGTTTCCTTCGCGCTGTTTCTTGTCCTGGCCATCCTTTTTACCGTCGGGCTTCACGCAACCGCCGCCGGTCGAAGGCTTTACGCCATCGGCGCCAACCCGACCGCCGCTCTTTTCTCCGGCGTGCGGGTGGCCGAGACCCGGTTTTGGCTGTTCGCGCTGTCGGGCCTGATGGCGGGGCTGGCGGGGGCGCTGTTGGCCGCGCGTTTGGGCGTCGTGCGGCCCATCGCGGCGCGGGGGGGGGAGTTGGACGTCATCACCATGGTGATCTTTGGCGGCGTGTCGATTGCCGGTGGGGCCGGGTCGATC
>CALCPC010000334.1 GCA_937900975.1 uncultured Paracoccaceae bacterium | reverse complement strand
GCGCTAGATCGCCTAAAAGCGCGCCAAATGCAGTTGCAATACCATGTTGCGCGCTTTGCCGATGTGCAGGCGGCGCTCGACCGACGCAACACTGCGAAACGCGTGCCGCTGTTTCCCCCGCCCCTGCCGGAGCGGGACCCCTATGCCATGACAATCCAGCACCTGTCTTCCATCGTTCAAATGCTGGATGTCTACGCCAATCCTGTGTCCCAGCATCCGGAGATGACGGCCCATGGTGGGTTTTCCGATATTCGCCTGCCCCATGACACGTTCGTCGAATGCGCCCATGCGGCCTATCGGGTTGCCCTGGCACAAGGCCGCCCGCGGAACATGGCGTTTTTGGATGTCGGCTGCGGTGGCGGCGTAAAGGTTCTTTCGGCCAGCAAATTTTTCGCGACATGCCATGGGTTGGAGCTTGATCCCGGCTATGCCGACGCCGCGCGCCGGCTTTTCGGCACGTTCAACGATCCGACGCTTGCTGTGCACGAAGAAGACGCGCTGACCAGCCGCCGCTACGACGCCTATGACGTGGTCTATTTCTACCAGCCAATGAAGGACGCCGAAAAGCTCCAGGTGCTTGAGCGTCAGATTTGTGAGACGGTCGCCAAAAACACGATCCTGATCGCCCCCTACCCGTCGTTCGCAAAGCGGGCAGCGGATCTGGGCTGCGCGGAACTTGAGCGTTCCCTTTATGTTGCCGGTATCGACGCAGAGGAGGCAGCAGAGCTTCGCGCGCGGGCCGAGACGACGGGGCTTGCGGTTGGCGCAACGCGCCCCCATTCCCCGCGAGAGGCGCTTTGGGCACCGCTCGTCGACGCGTTTCTTGACTGCGGCTGGGCCATTTAGAGCATTTTCCGTTCAAAGTGCTTCAGTCATCGTCAGAAAACGCGTTCAAGATCAGCATCCTGCTGACTTTGAGACAGCGATTTCTGATCCAATGTGAACGGAAATTGCTCTAAATCGATACGCGGCCCCGGGCGATGGCAAACAGCGCCCAAACGCTCGCGCCTCAAAGCGCTTAATGATCCTTTGCGCTTTCTGCAAAAGCGGCTTTTTGCGCGGCGGTGGCCTCGGTTTGATGTGCTGCGCGCCACGCGTCATAAGGCATGCCGTAAAACCGCTCCCGCCCTTCGTCTTTGGTCATTTCGATGCCTTGCTCGGCAGCGGCCTCTTGATACCAACGGCTGAGGCAATTGCGGCAAAAGCCGGCGAGCGTCATCAGATCGATGTTTTGCACATCGTTGCGGCTGCGGAGATGATCGCGGAGACGGCGAAAAGCCGCGGCCTCAAGCTCAATTTCGGTTTGTCGGTCCATTGGCGGGTCCTTTCTGTGCGGCAACCGGGATCAGGGGCGCGATATGGTGGGCAAGGCGCGCCGCCCAGGTCTCTGCCGCCCCCTCGGTTGAGATGAGATCGTTGCGCAGCTCAATCAAGACATGGGGCAAACCGCGCGCCGTGCCATGTTGGTACATCGTATCGCCCTGCAGTTGACCGCTGTAGGGCGCGTTGTCCCCAACGACCAGGCCGTCATCGCCGCGCAAGCGCGCGATCAGCGGCCCGGCCAAACGGTCATCCCGGTCCCATAAGATGCCAACATGCCAAGGCCGCTGTGGACGGCCGCGCAGTTGTGGCGTGAAGGAGTGGAGCGACAAAAGATGCGGCACCCGACCCGCGGCGATCATGGTGGTGATCTGTGTTGCGATGGCGTCGTGGTAGGGGGTGTAATAGGCCGCCTTGCGCCCGGCGATATCGTCCGGCGTCGCCAAGGCGACCTCGGCCATGTAGCAACCAAGG
>CALCPC010000333.1 GCA_937900975.1 uncultured Paracoccaceae bacterium | reverse complement strand
CAAGCGCGGCCCATCCCAAAAGGGCGACACGCTGCGCCAGGTCGCGCCGCCAGCCATCGGGCGTGATGTAGCGGGCGCCCGGGACCGTTGTGGTCAGCGTTGTGCGCAGCGCCGCGCGGTCCAGCGCCGCGCCCTCCTCCACCGCGATCAAACGGGGAAGCGACAGCGCGTCGACTGGAAACCCGTCGCCAAGCCAGGGCGACAGAAGCGCTGCTTGGCGGTCTGGCGACAGCTCTTCAACGCTTAGAATACCCGGCGTGGCGCGCAGCAGATCAAGCGCGCGCGCCGTGGCCGCGCTGTCGCCATCGGCGATCTCCACGGTTGCCACGTCATCAAGCGCGTGCGTCCAGCGCCCGCTCATATCAAGGGCGGCAAGGGCCGCGGCCAAGCACAGCGTCGCCAGAAACGTCATCGCGGCGGTGGTGGCCACCGTCAGACGCGGCGCGATCCCGTGGCGTGGCACGATCCGGTCTGCCGCGCGCTTTCTCATGCGGTGGCCTGCTGGACCTGGCCTTGCGCCAGACGCAGGATCCGCGCCGGTACCGCCCGCCGGACAGCCCGGATCAAGTCCAGGTCATGGGTGGCCAGCAGGATCGTCCGCCCCAGGCGGTTAAGCTCTACCATCAGCTCCAACAGCTGTAGCGACATCTCGGCGTCGACATTGCCCGTCGGCTCATCCGCGATCAGAATCTCAGGCGACAGGATCACGGCCCGGGCCAACCCCGCGCGCTGTTTTTCGCCCCCGGAAAGCTCTGGCGGGTGGGCGTGCGCCCGCTCGGTCAGCCCGGTCCAGGTCAGAAGGTCGCTGACATTGCCCAGCTGCGCTTTGTTGCGCAACCCGACGACATCCAAGGGCAGCGCGATGTTGTCAAAAACGCTCAGGTGATCGAGCAGCCGACAGGATTGCGGCACGACCCCGATCCGGCGGCGCAGCCGGGCGACCGCGGCGCGGTCGTCGGGGGTGGGCGCCTCCCCCAACACCTCCACGCGGCCGCTTTCCGCCCAAAGATCGAGGTAGCAAAGCCGCAGAAACGTGGTTTTGCCGGCGCCAGATGGCCCGGTCAGGACGTGAAAGCCGCCGCTCTCCAGCGTCAGCGACACATCCCGCAGCACCGGCCCATGGCCGTAATCAAACCCCACCTCTTCGCAACGGATCACGCGCGCCCCCTGACCCGCCATGCCATGCGGGCGCCGCGCTGCCAAGCGTTAGGATGAGGGATTTCTTGCAAGTGCGCGTGTCCTCTGTAAAAGGATCGGGTGTTCAGGGGCGCGCGCGAAGCGCGTTTCGGTCGTGTTAGCGGTGTTTTGGGTTTGAAGGAAGGAAAGCTGGATGCGTATCGTCTGTCCGAACTGCGGATCTCAGTATGAAGTGGATGCAAGTCTTTTCGGTCCCGAGGGGCGCGAAGTGCAGTGTTCGCAATGCGACACGCAATGGACGCAGTATCCCCTGGAGGAAGAAGAGGCGCCGGGGCCGATGCCGTCCGACGCGCTGGCGCCCGAGGAACGCGATGCCATTCGCGCCGCGGTGGAGGAGGAGGTTGCGATCCGCGACCGGCCCGCGCCGCCGCCCCAAGCGCCCAGTGGCGAGGATGATCTTATCCGTTCGCTGCGTGAACAACTCAGCCGAGCCGAGGCCGAAGAAGAGGCCGACATCACCGATGTACGCCGTCCGACGGGGCGGCGGAATTTGGCTGTCGCCGCCGACATGGCGGGGGTCGACGTTTCCGAAGATGATGACCTTGGCATCGACGAACGGGGCCGGGGGCGACCGCGCACACGCGTCAAAACCCGGGTCAAGACCACCCCCGGCAACCGCGACCTCGCCGCAGCCCTTGAGGAGTATGAGCGGGAGCGTCGGCCCCGTCGAAGCGGACGCTGGGGCTTTTTCGTGGCCTTGTTTCTTGGTGCGATCGCCGCCGGCGCCTATGTCGGCCGGGCCGAGATCACAGCGCGGGTCCCAGAGGCGGCCCCCGCGCTTGAGGTCTATGCGGTCAATGTCGACCGCGCGCGTGTGACGGCCGAAAAGCTTTACGCCGATGGCCGTGTGTTTGTTCTGGATACTATCGAGAGCTTTCAGACAGAAAGCGACGCGCCGGCAGAATAGCCCGGCGCTTGATCAGGGGGGCGTTTCGGTCACCGTGACCGCGAAAACCGCCCCTCTAGGCCAGCGAAGTGCGGCGTTTGAACACGGTCTAATCTTTCCCGTGCGCCCCGAACGGACAGTGTTTTCCCCGATGGCCGGGGGGCTGCCCCCTTTGACAAGCCGCGCGATCGGGATGCGCGGATCGCGGCGTCGCGCCCCTTGCGGCCCTCCCGGCTGCTGGGATTCACTCTAGGGCCCAAACCCCACGGGTAAGCGCCCCTTTGGGCCAAACCCGCGATAGAGGATCGCCATGGCTGAACAGCCATGTCGACCTGCGGTGTCCCCATAGGCCAGCAGGCAAAGCGCCAACGGGCCGGGAAGACCGCAACCGCCCTGGTTTGATCCACGCCTTGGGCGCGTGTCGCAGCGATCGGTGCGCCGTCGCGTCAGGCGATGTTTTTTGGCGCCTTTGTTTGTTCACGTGCGACCTCAGCGGCACAAAAAACAGGCTGCCGCTTGGTTGCGCTGAGTGCTCACGGAAAAAACAAAGCATACCAGGGGCACGGAAAGCCAAGGCGCGCGTGCTGGCGGTAAAAGCGCGTCGGCACCTGGGGAAAGATGCCGGGCCGCCTTGGACCTTGGCAAGGACCGCGTCGCTCTCTCGCTCGGCGGCCTTTTTGGCCGTGCCACTGCCCGCCTGGAACGTGCCACTCTGGCCGGCAGCGCCGGGCGAAGGGGCGATGGGTCCGACTGGGGACGGCCCTGTCACCGACAAACCGGGCGCACCGTCCCGAAGAACGCCGAGATGCCTTGGTGGCCGCAAAGCGTCAGACAACCGGTGGGGCGCGAAACGGCGCGGGCCCCTACTTCTCTGTCCCTCCGGGCGGCGGGCGGGAGATCAAAAAACAAACCAAGCCAGGATCAACAGCGGCGGCAATACCGCCGCCATCGCGACCAGACCGTCGCGCGTCAGGATGGCCAGCATCATCAGCGCAACAAAGCTTCCGATGATGGACGAGGACATTGGCACCACTTCCAAAAACGGCATCGCAAAGCCGCCGAGACAGGCGAGCGCGGCCATAAACCGCTCCAACGGTGGGCTGACCAGAAAGCGCAGCCGCTTATGCGTCATGCGATCCAAAAACTGCGCAGGCGCATCCAAGGCCGCGATGCCCCGCTCCAACCAGCGGCGCGGAACACGGATCGCGGACAACCGCCGCGGCAGCCACAATTTCCTTTGGCCCACGGCAATTTGCCCGGCCAAAAGCGCAATCAATATGCCGCAGACGGAAGAAAAGCCGAAAATGCTGCTGAGCGGGGACGCCACCAGGGCCGCGGGCACCAACACAACCGCCGACTGCCCCTGGGTTCCCACACGCGCAACCAGATCGCCAAGGCTGACAAGATCCTCGTCCGGCCTTGGTTGCAGCGTTTCAAGCGTTTCGGAGGCGCGCCCATAGGTAATAGGGGTGGAGCGCAGCGCCGACCCCCCCCAGCCCGCCCCGCGCTAAGCGCGTTGGGATGCGCACCACTCAGCATCTTTGATCCTTTGGCTGAAAAACCGGCGACCGGTCCCGGCCGCCCGTTTTTGCATGGTCGCGGTGCGCGCTAGAGCGAGCGTCCCCGCATCAGCCGCATAACGACGACGGCAAGAAAGAGGACGATGAAGATAAAGAACAGGATTTGCGCGATACCCGCGCTGGCACTGGCAATCCCGCCAAACCCAAAGAGCGCTGCGATCAGAGCGATCACAAAGAACGTCACAGCCCATCCAAGCATTGTGTTTCTCCTAAACAGTTACAAGTAATTAACCCGGCAGAACCAAAATAGGTTCCAAATTTTATTGGTTTTATGCCTGTCTATATCGAAGTCTTTGTTTTGGGATCGGTTTTCGGGGGGGGCTGTGTCTGAGGGCTAGGCCTTCTGTGCCGCGCGAAAGGACCGGTGCGCCGCCGCCCCCGGCTGCCGCTCCGCCCCCCCCGGCCGGGCCTAAAACCCGCTCAAGATTTGCGGCTGGGGGGCCTTTTCGATGCAATGAGAGCAGAGCGAGCGGTTGCCGCACGCGCGTGCTCGGCTAGGCCAGCGATCAGGCCGATTTCTTCAAGCTGTCTGTCGACGCGAAAAACATCGCTTGGCTGACCGCTGTGCGCACTTGATCCTCCGCGTAGGGTTTTGTGATCAAGAACGCCGGCTCGGGCCGGTCTCCGGTCAGCAACCGCTCGGGGAACGCGGTGATGAAGATCACCGGCACGGCGCCGAGGGTTTCCAAAAGCTGATTGACCGCGTCGATGCCCGAAGATTTGTCGGCCAGCTGGATGTCGGCCAGGATCAGATCGGGGCGGGTGGCGGTGCCCAGCTTGACGGCCGCATCCCGGGTGCTGGCAACCCCGACCACGGTGTGACCCAGCGCCGAAACGGCGCTTTCAAGGTCCATTGCGATGATCGCCTCATCCTCGATGATCAGCACGTTGCCCGACACCATCTGCCCGATATCGCGCCGTGCCTGAGCGACGAGGGAGGCCGCCTTCACGGGATCGACCCCCATGATCTCGGCGATCTCAGTGTCATCAAACCCTTCAATCGACCGCAAAAGCAGGGCCTCACGCGTGTTCGGGCCAAGCGTGCTTAACCGCCACTGGGCCCGTGCCTCCAAAAAATCGTCCTCTGGCGTTGCCTTGGACGCAGGCGTGCCGGTCGACACCCACAACTGGTGAAAGGTTCGAAACAGACCGATCTTCGGTGTGGAGGCCGTGGCAAGCGTTTTGACATCGCCCACCACGGCCTCCAGTGCGGCCAGCGCATGGGCATCGCCGCTCTGCTGCGTACCGGTCAGCGCGCGGGCATAGCGGCGCAGGAACGGAACGCTTGCGGTCAGGTCCGCGGCAAAGTCATCGGGCGCTGTGTGATCGGTCATGTTGAAACTCCCAGATTTAAGAGGGAACTTTTTGGGTTGGCGAAAGTTCCATTCCCGACACGACCTTTTGCAGAGTGCATCGGACAATGGCCCAAAAGACCGGAAAACCCAGCGCAGACCAACGGATCGATGAATCCTTAAAGCGCGTCTATGACGCCCAACTTCAGGAGCAGGTGCCAGATAAGTTCCTGGAATTGATTGCGAAACTGAAATCGACCGAGGGGAGCCAAGACCATGGATGACCCACGGGAAGAGATTGTGACGCATTTGCGCGCCCTGCGGGCTTTTGCGCTGTCGCTGACACGCAACGCGGCCTCCGCCGACGATTTGGTCCAGGACACAATCGTCAAGGCCTGGTCGAACATCGACAAGTTTCAGGCTGGAACGAACATGCGTGCCTGGCTGTTCACGATCTTGCGCAACACCTACTATTCGTTGCGCCGCAAACGTGTGCGGGAAGTGCAGGACGTCGATGACGGCTATGCCGGACAATTGGCCGAAAAGCCGGCCCATGACGGCCGCTTGGCGCTGTCCGATTTTGCCGCGGCCTTTGAACATTTGCCCGATGAGCAACGCGAAGCGCTGATCCTGGTTGGGGCGTCGGGCTTTTCCTACGAAGAAGCGGCGGCGCTGTGCGGCTGTGCGGTTGGCACGGTAAAAAGCAGGGCCAACCGCGGGCGCAGACGATTGGCGGAGCTTTTGGATCTTGATGACGGCGAGACACCCGAGATGACCGACACCGCGACGCTTGGCGTCGTGACCGAGCGTGCGGCCGCGTGATCACTGTCTCGGCGGCGCGGCGCAGTTTCCAATCCCTGCCGAGCCGCATCTTGCTGTTCCTGACCATCGCGCTGATGCCGCTCGGTCTGATATCCGTTTATCAGACCTCCGGCGTCGTGCGCGAGGCGGTTGCATTGGCCGAGCGCGACATCCTGGCCCGCACCCTGGAGGCGGCCAGCACGGAGTATTCGGCCATCCGGCGGGCCGTGGGCGCCAGCTATGCGCTTGGCGCGATGGCAGAGGCGGTGGGCCCAACTTCGCCAGCCTGCCAGCAAACCATGGCCCGCTATGTCGACGCCCAGTCGCAGTTCATTTTTGCCGGCTACATTCAGGCCAACGGGCGCATGGCCTGTGCCAGCATTGGCGATGCGATGGATTTTGCCGAGTTTGAGGATTGGCAAGATCTGATCCGCGATCCGCGTCCGATGGTGGCCGTCAATCCGGTGGGGGCGATCAGCGGGCGCGCGGTCATGATCGTCAGCGCGCCAACCTTTGGGCCGGATGGCGCTTTTGCGGGGACAACCTCAATCTCCATTCCCCACGACCTGGCCGACACCCTGCGCTCTGGCGGGATCGACCGGGTTGACGTGGCGCTTGCCAATGCGGCGGGAGAGATCATCTCAACCAGCGCGGGGCCGTCGGGTGCCGCGCGGTTCGAGGCGCTTGGCCTTGTCCCGCGTGACATGACGGTGCCCCTGTCCGGCGCGGCCGCGATTGTCGAAACGGCGGCGGGCACGCAGGCCTCCGTCGCGATTGTGCCGCTTGTTGAAACGAACATTTTCGTCATCGGCACCTGGGCCGCCCGTGCCGCGCCGCTGTCGGTCTCTCTGCTCGGCTTTGCGGCGCCCGTTTTTCCAATCTTGATGTGGTTGGCCAGTTTATTCGTGGCCTATTTTGCCGTCGACCGGCTGGTGCTGCGCCATCTTGCGGGGCTGCGTGGGCGCATGGCGTCCTTTTCCGGGCAAGACCGGGGGCAGGGGAGCGTTCGCATCCCCGCCGCCCCGATGGAGATCCAGGAAATCGCGCGAAGCTACAACGCGCTGGTGGAGCGTGTCGTCGATGGGCACGGCGCGCTGGAGGCCTCGGTCGCGGAAAAGGAAGTGTTGTTGAAAGAAGTCCACCACCGGGTCAAAAACAACCTTCAGTTGATCTCGTCGATCCTCAACATGCAGCTTCGCACCATCAAGGAAGGCGACGCAGCGCGGATCTTGCGCCGTGTGCAAGATCGGGTGATGAGCCTCGCCACCATCCACAAAGCGCTTTACACCGACACGCAGGTCGACCGGGTCCGGGCGGACCTTTTGCTGCGCGAGATTATCGCAGGCGTGATGAATGTCGGCGGCAGCCATGCCATCAAGACCGACATCGCTTTTGAGCCTGTCGCGCTTGACCCCGATCAGGCGGTTCCGCTCTGTCTTTTGGTGACGGAGGCTGTCACCAACGCCCTGAAATACGCAGGCGCCGCGGTCGGCGATCAGATCAGCCTCAGCGTCGCGCTGCGGGAGACAGATACCGGGCAGGTCACGGTCCTTGTCCGCAACTCACGCGGGCCCGTCCCGGGTCAGGACGGGGCGGAGGGTGAGGATGGCAGCGGCCTTGGCATGCGGCTTATTTCGGCCTTCGTGTCGCAGCTTGGCGGTGAGATGGATGTCACGGCGGATGCGGCCACCTATGGTCTGCGCGTGACCTTCACAAAGCTGCCGCTCCGCGCGACCGACGCTTAACCGCAGCCTTAGAGCAATTTCCGTTCACATTGGATCAGAAATCGCTGTCTCAAGATCAGC
>CALCPC010000332.1 GCA_937900975.1 uncultured Paracoccaceae bacterium | reverse complement strand
GTGCAATCGGCAAGGGCCGAAAACGCTTCCGGTGTGTGGCTGCGGCCCCCCGCGCTGCGTACGAAAAGCATCGCGACCGGGGCAATCAACGACATCTGTTGTGCATCGTGCCCGGCGCCGCTGATCATCATCCGGTGGGCAAGGCCCAGTTGGGCGGCGGCGGTTTTCATCTTTTGCAGAATGTCTGGATCGCTTTGGCACGGCTCAAGGTTGATCAACGCCCTGCGCTCATAACGCAGTCCGCGGCGCTGGCAGATTTCTGTCATCATCCGGTCTTGCGTTGCATAAAGCGCACGGCGTGTCTCTGGATCTGGATGGCGTGCGTCGATGGAAAACCGCACGCGCCGCGGGACAATCGCGATGCCCGCGGGCTCTGCCGCCACCTGGCCAATCGTGGTCACTGTCGGGCGCCCCGCGCGGTGGGCGTGATCGATCAAGGACGACGCGATTTCAGCAAAACCCGCCATCGGATCGCATCGCAGGTCCATCGGACATGCCCCGGCATGGTTGTCCTGGCCTTCAAGAACCACTTCGAATTGTCCCATTCCGTTGATTGCCGTCACAAGGCCGACCGGCAGATCCTCGGCCTCAAGGATCGGACCTTGTTCGATGTGCAACTCAACAAAGCCGCCGATATCGGTGCGGCGCGCATCCGTCACCGCCGCGGGATCCAGGCCGATGGCGGCCATCGCATCGCCAATCGGCACACCATCAAAGCTGACGGTCGTGATCATGTCATCCGGCGTGATCTTGCCGACAATCGCGCGCGATCCCCAAACCCCGGTGGTCGGAACGCGGCTGCCTTCTTCCTCACACAGAACAACGGCTTCTAAGCTGCGCTTTGGCGTCCCCATCTGCTGCTTGATGGCCTTGAGCGCGAGCAGGCCGCCAACCGCCCCCAACGCACCGTCATAGCGGCCGCCCGGGTCCTGGCTGGCGATATGCGATCCGGTCACCAGCGCAGGCGCATCTGTGTGCCCTGGCAGCCGCGCCCAAAGATTGCCGACGGCGTCTTGCCGAATCGCCAGCCCGGCATCCTCGGCATATCGTCGACAGACCTCCATCGCCGCGACCCACTCTGGCGAATAGGCAAGCCGGCTGACACCGGTGTCGCCCACGCGCCCGATCTCACCAAGCGTCATAAGCAGGGTTTCACCCTCGGTCTCTTCTACAATCACGGTCTGCATTTCGGCGGCTTTCACTTGCCCTGGAACAGCGCGGAAAGATGTGTGCCTAATACCGGAAAGTAAACATCGAAGGCCGGTGCCCCATGGAAACAAAGACAATCCCCGTCGAAGCGCTGACCGAGGACGCATTTTCACCCTATGGACACGTGCTGGCCGCCGGTACAGCGCCGGATTTTGAAAGACCCCGCCTAAAAAACTGGCGCCTGCCGTTTCACAGTGACGCCCCCCTCAGGCTTCAAGTGATGCGCTATGCAACCCAAGCCCGGCGGCTGTCGATGTTTGAGCGTCATCTGTATGTTACCGAAGCGCGCAGCCCCATCGGCGACGCCGCAGCAATTCTGGTCGTCGCCGGTGGTCCGGACAGCGACGCCCCTCTAGCGCCAGAGACGGTCCGCGCGTTTTTCCTCGACGGCACGGTGGGGATCATGTTTCATAAGGGCATTTGGCATGGCCTCGACTGTTTCCCCGCGCGCACCCCTTATGTCGATTACCTGTTTCTAAGCGATGCCCGAACAGAAGACGAAATAGAGGCCGCGCAAGAACCTCGCCAAAGCAGCCGAACGGAGCTTTACGATTTCGCCGACCAAAGTCTCGCCTTCGAAATCGTCGATCCACAGGGGCTGTTGGCATGATCAACCGTCAAAAGCCCGCATCCGCTGTGGCGGTCAAAGCGCCCGTTGACCACAGTCCTGAGGTTGGAACGCACGCGTTCCTGTCGGGCGCTTTTGCGGGCGAAGGCCGAACGCGTTCGCCACGCTCCCGTTCGCCGCGACCGACAGGGCCCTTGTTCTTTTTCGCATGAAAAACACGCGGTTTTCCAGAAACAGCTAAAACATCAAGCACCCGATCCCGCGTTGCCCCTGATTTTAGGCAGCGTTGGGAGGTCCAGCTTCTTTATCAACCGCCTTAGGTTGCGACCATTTAGGCAATACACGCTTAAAGCACCGTGCCCCGGCGATGGCGAAATTGTAAACTGCATTAAAAGCAGGCGCATCTTCTTCGATTTGCCCATCAAAAGGGCGCGCGGTCGAATGGCCGGCCATCGCGCCTATCCATCCTATCGGCCCCCGCCGCGCTGCAGGTACGATCCTCCACCGACGTGCGGAGTTTATGGGGACCATGAAAATGCTGAATACTGCGAAGACGTTGCTTTGTGTCGCTGCGTTGTCCATCTCGGGCGGCATGGCGGCCGCCGAGACGACTTTGGAAATGATCAAGCGAACCGGCAAAGTGACCGTCGGGACCGAGGCTGCCTTTCCGCCATTCGAATTTGTCGAAGATGGGTAAATTGTCGGCTATGGCAAGTATATTCTTGACTTCTTCTTCGCGGATCTCGGTGTTGAGTTGAACCAGTTGGACCTGCCGTGGCAGGGCATTCTGCCCGGCGTGCTTGCCGGCAAGTTCGATTTTGTCGCAACCTCCGTCAGCGTCCGGCCTGAGCGCGTGACCCAATATGCGTTCACCGTTCCAATCGCCGAAGGCACGACCTGGACAATGAAACGCGCCGGCGACGACAGTTTGACCACCATCGAAGACCTCGCGGGAAAGGTTGTGGGGACGCAATTGTCCTCCGGCGGGGAGGCGGCGGCCAAGGAGTTTGAGGCCACGCTGGGCGGTGACGGCTATGGCGAGCTGAAGCTCTACACCTCCTACCCCGAAACCTACCTTGCGCTGGCAAATGGCGAGATCGACGTCGTGGTTCAAACGCTGCCCAACCTTGCCGTCGTTGTGAAAGAACAGCCCGGCGTTTTTGAACTGCTCGGGCCCATCGGCAGCCTGTCCTACATGGGTTGGGGCACGCGGCCGGAGGACACGGATCTGCGCGACTATCTTAGCGCACAGATCCTAGAGATGCGCGACAACGGCACGCTTTATGCGTTGCAGGACAAGTGGTTCGGGTTCCAAATGGACATTCCCGACGAAGGATATCTGCCCGAAGGCGCGCTTTGATTAGGCAAAGCGGACGTGCCGAAAGCTTTGGCGCGTGAAATTTGACATCTCTTACACGTTTGACGCGCTCCCTCGCTTGTTCGAGGGGGCGCTTGTCACCTTGCAAATCTCGCTTCTGGGAATTGCGCTTAGCCTTTGCTTGGCGACGGGCCTGACCCTGGTCCGGGAGGCAACAGGCTGGACATGGGCGCACCGAATGCTGGCGGTCTACATCAGCTTTATTCGCGGGACGCCGCTTTTAGTCCAAATTTTCCTGATCTTCTATGTTTCGCCGGTGATCGGATTGGACATCGGCCCGTTCTTGGCCGGAATACTGGCGATCACGCTGAACAGCGCCGCCTTTGTCGTGGAAATCCTGCGCGGCGGGCTTGCATCGGTGCCGAAGGGACAGTTCGAGGCCGCGCGGGCGCTTGGCCTTAACGGTTGGGTGCTGTGGGGCAAGGTCATTCTGCCCCAGACTTTCATCGCCTCCGTCCCCGCTTTGGTCAACGAGTATACCCAGGTCCTGAAGGCCACCGCCTTGCTTTCGACGATTACGATTGTCGAACTCATGCGGGTGTCGCAGCAGATCTACACGCGCAATTATCACCCGGTTGAGGTCCTGACAGGCACGTTCCTGATGTATTTTGTGATGTGTTTCGCCGTCAGCCGCGCCGCCGCGCAGTTGGAGACCCGGATGAAGCGGAGACAAGCCTAAGCCATGGGTCTCGAACTTTCGATCTTCATCGATTACGGCCCCCGGATCTTGGTTGGGTTCTGGCTGACGATCAAAATTGTGGTTCTTGCCATCGCCATCGGCCTACCGCTCGGCGTGTTTCTCGCGCTGGCCCGTCGGTCGCGGCTGGCCCTTTTGCGGTTTGCGGCAACGGCATTCATCGAGGTGTTCCGCAACACGCCCTTCATCATCCAAGTCTTTTTGATCTACTACGTTTTGCCGTTCTACGGGCTTCGTTTGCCGGCCGAACAGGTGGGCGTGCTGGCATTGGCCGCTTTTGGCAGTGCCTATTTTGCAGAAGTGATCCGCGGCGGGATTGAGGCGATGCCAGCCGGTCAATTGGAAAGCGCCCACGCAATCGGAATGTCCGAAACGCAGGCAATGCGCTATGTCGTGCTGCCGCAGGCCGTGGGCGTCATCCTGCCACCGCTTACCAATCAAATGCTGTCGCTGATCAAGGAAAGCGCGATCCTGTCGACGATCACCGTGCAGGAGATGACGATGACCGCCTTGAGAATACAGGGCGAGACCTTCAGGCCGTTTGAGGCCTTCATCATGATCGCCTTGCTTTATTGGCTGCTGAACGAGGTCGTGGCGATCGGGATGCGACGGCTGGAACGCGGACTTACACGAAAAACCCCCCGGTCCACGACACTGAAGGTCGAGGGTGGGCGATGAGCCGGGACGCGAAGTTTCTGGAACTGATCGAGATCACGACCAAATTCGACACGCTGACGGCGCTGGACAAAGTGTCTTTGACGGTCGCCAAGGGCGAAGTTGTCTGCATTATCGGTCCCAGCGGCTGTGGAAAAAGCACGCTCCTGCGCACTGTCAACTGGCTGGCGCCGCCAAACGCGGGAACCGTCCGGCTAGAGGGTCAGAGCGTTGGCCAAGCCCCCGAACGGCGGCAGACCGGGCGCGGTATTCGGGCGCTCAACACCTTTCGGGCGCGCATGGGCATGGTGTTCCAACAGTTCAACACCTGGCCGCATCTTACCGCGCTGGAAAACGTCACCCGCGCGCAAGTGGTTGTCTTGGGGCGCAGCGCGGCGGAGGCCGCGGAACGGGCCCGGGCGGCGCTTTGCGATGTGGGCCTGGCTGACAAGATCGACGATTGGCCCGAGATGCTGTCTGGCGGGCAAAAGCAACGCCTGGCCATAGCGCGGGCCTTGGCGATGGATCCAAGCCTGATGTTGCTTGACGAACCGACATCGGCGTTAGACCCCGAATTGGTGTCGGGTGTTCTTGCTGTCCTCAAATCCCTTGCGGAAAAGGGCATGACGATGCTGATTGTGACCCATGAGCTTGGCTTTGCCGCGCAAGTCGCCGACCGCGTCGTTTTTATGGAGGCCGGACGCATCGTCGAAGAGGGGCCGACAAGCCAGGATCTGCATGCGCCGAAAACCGAGCGTTTGAAGGACTTTCTTGCGAAACTCACGGCAACTCAAATGCCGTCTGCTATGGCTCAAAAGGTGGTTGCCCATGATCCGATTTGAACCCGTCGACACCGTTGTGGGGGCCGTGGTTTCGGGGTGCGACCTTACCCAAGTTCCAGACCAGGACGATATTGCGCTGATCGAAGCTGCGCTTGAAAAATACGGTGTCCTGATCTTTCGGGACCAGCAGATTTCGCCCGCGCAACAGATTGCCTTTTCGCGGGCCTTCGCCGCGCTTGAGCGCACGTCAAGGGTCTCGGCCCGCCTGGACGGGCATCCCGAAATCTTCGTGGTGGGCAATGTCGACGGCAAGGTCGTCAGTTTCGCACCCGCCGACGGCTCGGATGAACTGGAATGGCACGCGGACCACATGCATCTTGCAGTGCCGGCGCGCGCCTCGATGCTGTATTGCCTCGAAACCCCGCCGGTGGGGGGCGAAACCCTTTTTGCCTGCATGTATGCCGCCTATGACGCGTTGAGCGCAGAGGCAAAGGACCGCGCCGAGGGGCTGACGGCGCTCCACTCTGTATCGGGTCTGCAGACTTTTCTAAGAACCAAGGGTGTGAAAGGCGCCGCCGAGGGCGAATACACCTCACCCGAAACATTGACGGTGCGGTGGCCGCTGGTTCGGCATCATCCTCTGACAGGGCGAAAGGCGCTTTATTTCGGATCGAAAGTGACAATCGGGATCGAGGGCTGGCCCGATGAAAAGGCCCGCCCCTATCTGACCCGTCTCGAAGCAGAGGCAACGGCCGAACGCTTTAGATACGCCCATGCCTGGCGTCCCGGTGACGCGGTGCTGTGGGACAACCGCCGGGTGTTGCATGCCGGAACACCCTACGACATGCGCTATCCCCGCCGGATGCACCGAACCACGTGGCGTGAGGAGCATCCCATCGCATGAGACGTGACGGGCGGCCAAGGCACGGGCTGGGCGCAAGGGACATCTTACCAAGCTGGATCACCCGGGCCGGGCTTCGTTTCCTTCTGGTGACCGATGTCATGCTTGTCGGCATCTTCGCGCACGGGTTTCTGGCAGCAATCGGGATCGCCTATTCGCTGGGCGGCGTCCTTTACGCCGTGGGACAGGGCCTTTTCATCGGGTGCCTGACCCTTACCGCGGCGGAACCGAATGCCAAGCCCGTTCGAAATGCGACGATCCTGCGCGATGGGCTGTTGATCACATTGGTGTGCGGGGTGGCGCTGGCCCTGCTCTGCCAGGGGGGGACGGGGTTTCTGCGTCTGGTGGGGCAAGAGCCTGAGATTGCCGCAACAGCCGGCCCTTTCCTGATGCTGTTGGGGCTTGGCCTTCCGGTGCACTACGCCTTCTTGACGCTTGGCTACATGTTGGAAGCAAAGGGCCACCGCGCGCGTGTCGCCCTTTGGGTCGGCGCCGCCTTTTTGGTAAACCTCGGCCTTGGCTTTGCGCTCGCCCTGATTTTGGACACGTCTGCTGGGGCCGTCGCCTGGGGGATCGCGATCTCGACCATCGTGGTGCGGTCGCTGGCGCTTCTCGGCCTTGCCGCAAGTTTTCGCGCGTGCGTCGCCCTGGCCCCGTTGCGCGCGCTGCCAAGGTGGAGCCTGTCCAGCGGGCGCGATATGCGCCGGATCGGCCTGGCCGCCGGGGCCGGATTGGCGATTGAATCCGCGGCTTTTGCGATGCTCAGCGTGTTTGCGGGCTGGCTGGGCGCAGAGGCTTTGGCCGCGTATACGATGCTGGTCAGCTTGGTCACCGTGATGTTCTCGCTTGCGCTCGCAATTGCTGTGCTGACGGCCACACGGATCGCAGCCGACCGTGCTGCTGCGCGGAAACTCTTTCTGGAAGGCATGGGTATGGCCCTTGGGCTGATGGCTTTGCTTGGACTGGCCGCCTATTTGTTGCGCTCACCGCTGGTTGCGCAGACCCTCGCGGCTCCGACCGCCGCCGCAAGTTCCCTGCCCCTCGTGGGCCTGGTCGGCTTTCTGATGCTCGGCGATGGCGGTCAAACCATCGCCAGCAATGCGTTGCGGGCCGTGGGCGATGCTTGGCCCGCCACCTTGATCCATTTGTCGGGATACCTGTTTTTGATGGTGGGCGGCGGCTGGCTTTTGGCCATCCCGCTAGACCGAAGCGTGCGCGGTTTGATTGAGGCCACGGCACTTGCCTCTTTCACGGTGCTCTTCCTGCTTTGCTGGCGGTTTTGGTGGCTGACGCGCCCGTCTGGAAATGTCTCAAACCGGGAGATGACGACATGACCCTTGAAACGATCCCGCTTCATCCCGACTTCGGTG
>CALCPC010000331.1 GCA_937900975.1 uncultured Paracoccaceae bacterium | reverse complement strand
TAGAGGAGGAATTTTTCGGTCAGCGTGGTTTTGCCGGCATCGGGATGGCTGATGATGGCGAAGGTGCGCCGCCGGGCGATCTGTGGCGGCAGCGGCGGGACGTTATGGGCACGGTCGAGCATGGCCGCGATATAAGCGCTCCTCCGGCGAAGCGGAAGCCCCGCCGGAGCGCTGCAGCGCTTAGCTCGCCAAGCCCTGCAGGTCTTCGTAAAGCTTGACGACCGTGTTCATCTCCAAAAGGAACGCCTCGGTTTCCTCGGCCACGCGGGCCAGATCGGATAGCGATGCCGCACCCCCCGAGGCCAGCGCCGACACTACCGGACGATAGCCGATCCAAATCTCATTGGCCCGGTCTAGGGCTTCGGCAATGGCGGGGGAGGGGGGTTTGGGGATGCCAGCGATGGGCATGCCCTCAAGAAACGCGCGCAGCGACGTGTCGAAGAGCTTCAGCGTCTCGGCCATTTCTGCCGCCGTTTCATCGATTTTATGGCCGCGGCTCAGCAGGCAAACCTCCTTCGACAGCTTCTGGCTTAGCATCCGCTGGCGGTCGTAAAGGTCCAACAGGATGGCCTTGCCCAATCCGCCTGACCCAAGCTTCTCGGCATATTTGTGGCGGATCTGCGCCACCAGGTCGTTGGCGCGTTTGTCCACCTCCAGTGTCAGGCCAAGCACTTGGCTGAACTCCCGCTCACTGACCGGGGCGCCGTCGATTGCGCGGCTGTAGACGGCGTTGAGCGAGAACCAGAGAATGTCGAGGTTTTCCCAAGCCTCCAGCACGGACGGATCCGTTTCGACGTAAAGCTCAAGCGCGTCATTGCCTTCGACCAGGCCGCGATGCACGGCATCAAAGGCTTGCATCGCGTCTTGCAGACGGTCCACTTGCTGCATCGGGTCCACGCCAGAACGCGCGAAGCAAAGCGATTTGGCCATCCGCTCTGACAACATCCGCTGCTGTCCGGCAAGAGCGATGCGGACAGCGACGCTGTGCGCCCCGACCGCGGTGTCGGCAAAGCTTTCCGAAAGCAGCGCGCAAGACAGTGCAAGGCCGCACGCAAAGATGCGCGCGTTAATCATGATCATCTTCATTGGATTTCCCACCACAACACACAGTAAGTCGCCAGATAGGACGGCTTTGTGCCAAGAAAATGTCGGGAGGCGGGATAAAATAGCGCGCCTTGGTGGATCGTGTCTTTGTCTGTATACAGTGGCACGCGGTTGCACGCTTGCGTAGCCGGGCGTGCGCCTGGTTGGGTCTGGGTTTCTTGACAGCACCTCCCACGCATGGCCATTGGGCGCAAAAGCCTGCGCGCCTGGGCGCTGAGGACGGCGCTGAGGAAGGGGAGTGATATGGATCTTGGTATCAAGGGCAAACGCGCGATCGTGTGTGCGGCGTCAAAGGGATTGGGTCGGGGCTGCGCCGAGGCTTTGGCCGCGGCCGGTGTCGATTTGGTGATCAACGCCCGCACCGCCGGTCCGCTGGAGGAAACGGCATCGGTGCTTCGCGACACCTATGGCGTCAGCGTGACTGCCGTGGCTTGTGATATCGCAAACCCAGAGGGCCAGGCAGCGGTGTGCGCAGCCGGCGACGGCGCCGATATCCTGGTCAACAATGCAGGCGGTCCGCCGCCGGGGCTGTGGTCGGATTGGGAGCGAGAGGATTTTATCGCCGCGCTCGATGCCAATATGTTGGCGCCGATTGCGATGATGAAGGCCATGATGCCCGCGATGATGGATCGCGGCTGGGGGCGCGTGGTCAACATTACCTCGCAATCGGTCAAGGCCCCGATCCCGGTTCTTGGCTTGTCCAACGCTGCGCGCACTGGCTTGACGGGGTATGTGGCGGGGACCAGCCGTCAGGTCGCGCCGTTTGGCGTGACGATCAACAATCTTCTGCCGGGCATCCACGACACCGACCGCGCCGTCGCGCTCGACGGTGGGGTCAGCCGTAGCCAAAACATCTCCATCGAGGATGCGCGGGCGCAACGCGAGGCGTCGATCCCCGCGCGGCGGTACGGCACCGCCGCGGAGTTCGGGGCGATGTGTGCGTTTCTTTGTTCCGTCCATGCGGGGTTTGTTGTGGGTCAGAACATCCTGTTGGATGGCGGTGCGACCAACGCCACGATCTGATCCCCGCGGCGTTCGGCGCGCGCGGCGCAACGCTGGTTAGCCCCAAACCGCACCCCCGCCCCGCCGCGGGGAGCCCCCCCCCCCCCCAACAACGCGACCGGGACGGGGGCCCCCCCCCCCCCCCCCCCCCCCCGCCGCGTCCCCCCCCCCCCCCCCCTTCCCCGCTGCGGGGCGGGGGTGCGGGCTGGGGTTGCTTGGGGGCGAGCGGGTTGCTAGGCCAAAACCGCAGCATCAAAAGGGGGCGGTGTGCAGACCCGAGCGCCACGGTTGGAGTTCGATGCGGTGGCGCGACGGTTTCAGGGCCGGTTCGCCGCCGTCGAGGGCTTGTCGCTTGCGCTGTATCCAGGGGAAGTGACGTGTTTGCTCGGCCCTTCGGGCTGCGGCAAGTCCACCACACTACGCCTTGCCGCCGGGGTGGAGCGGGCGGATGCCGGAGAGATCCGCATCGACGGGCGTAGCGTCGACGGGCCGGGGTGTCATCTTCCGCCCGAGGTGCGCGGTCTTGGCATGATGTTCCAAGACTTTGCCTTGTTCCCGCATCTTACGGCGGTTCAGAACGTGGCCTTTGGATTGCCGCGCGACGCCGCCCGGAAGGGGCGTGCGGTGCGGTGGCTGGACCGGGTCGGGTTGGCAGCCTTTGCCGATAAGTATCCGCATGAGTTGTCGGGGGGGGAGCAGCAGCGCGTCGCCCTCGCGCGCGCGCTGGCGCCGGAGCCTGCGATCCTTTTGATGGATGAACCCTTCTCGGGGCTCGACAATCGTTTGCGCGACGGGATCCGGGACGAAAGCCTTGACATCTTAAAGGAGGCGGGCGCGGCGGTGCTTTTGGTCACGCATGAGCCCGAGGAGGCGATGCGGATGGCCGATCGGATCGCGTTGATGCGGGCGGGGCGAATCGTGCAGGCCGGCCCGCCTGCGGCGCTTTACAACACGCCCGTGGACGCGGCGGCGGCGGCGTTTTTCTCGGACGTGAACCGGGTTGCCGGCACGGTCCATCGCGGCGCCGCCGAGACGGTGTTTGGCGCGTTCGCCTGCCCTGGTTTGGCGGAGGGGGCGATGGCGGATGTCATCATCCGGCCCCAGCATGTTCGGCTGGATTTCGACCGCAACGGCCAGGGGCCGCGCCCGACGGAAGCCGAAGGTGTCCCGGTCGCGGCCCGCGTCGCGCGTGCGCGGTTTATGGGTCAGGAGAGCCTGGTCGAGCTGCTCCCCGCGCCGGAAATCGCAGATCGGCCGAGCACCGACGCCCGCTCCCCCAAGCCGATCCAATCGGCATCGACCGCCGCGCCGGTTCTATCGGCATCGACCGCCGCGCCGGTCCCATCGGCATCGACCGCAGCGCCGGTCCCATCGACGTCGACCGGAGCGCCGGTCCCATCGGCCTCGACCGGAGCGCCGGTCCCATCGGCCTCGACCGGAGCGCCGGTCCCATCGGCATCGACCGGGGCGCCGGTCCCATCGGCATCGACCGGGGCGCCGGTCCCTTCGACGTCGACCGGAGCGCTGATGCCTGGCCGCGTCGGGCCCAAACCAGAGCCGGTCCACGGGGCCTCGCGCCCCGCGTCAAGCGGGGCACAGGAAGCGCCCGGCGGCGCGCCGCATGGCGCGGAAGGAGCGGCCGCGCAAAAAGTGCCGGATAGCGCAGCACAAGACGCGCGTCGCGGGGCCACGCTTGCGGCACGGAGTGCAGCGCTTGAGACGGCCGCCGGGCCGGTGCCCAATGGCCCCCCTGGTGCGAAGCCCGGTTCGGCCGGCAGCGCTGCGCAGGATGAGACGGGGGCCACGGTGACCGGTGCGCCTATCGACACGACCGCCGGTTCGCCCGACGGCGCGGTGACTGGTGCGCCCGACGGCGCGGT
>CALCPC010000330.1 GCA_937900975.1 uncultured Paracoccaceae bacterium | reverse complement strand
CATCGGCAGCGGCCGCGCGCCCGGCGGCAAATCATCGAGCCGCGCACCCCGCCACCACACCCGCCCCGCTGCAAGCGGCAAAAACCCGGCGAGCGCGGCAAGCAGGCTGGACTTGCCGCCCCCCGACGGCCCAACCACGGCGAGGCGCCCCCCCTCCCCCAGCTGCCAATCGGCGTCGAGCGCGAACCCACCGCGCCGCAACCGAACCCCGTCAAGCGCGAGAGACACGAGAGCCTACCCGGTCGAACACAGCAAAAAGCGCAAGCGCGAGGCAAAGCAGCACCAGCGCAGCCCCCTCGGCCGCGTCCAGCCGATACGCCCCCATCAGCCGGTACATGTAAAGCGGCAGCGTCTCTACTCCCGGCGGCGCGAAAAGCGCGATGCTGCCAAGATCCCCCGCTGAAAGCGCGGCTGTAAGACCCATCGCAAATCCCAAAGGCCGCGCCAGAACGGGCAGCGTCACGCGGCGAAAGCGGTCGACCCCCCGCATCGACAGACTGTCGGCCAGCGGGCCGAAGCGCCGCTCAACCTCGTCCAAGGGCGGAACAAGCAGGCGCAGCGTGAATGGCAAGGCGAGAAGCGCGTTCAAAACTGCGGTCAAAGGCAGCGCCAACGCAAACGGATCGGCCACGCGCGACAGCGCCACAAAAAGACCCGTGCCAAGCACGAAGGGCGACGCGGCAAGGAGGAGAAGGCCAACAGACTCTGCCATCCGCGCGGCACGCGGGCCCAGCCGCACGATCCATTGTGCAAGGCCAAGCCCGCCCAGCGCGGTCAACGCGGCCGCGGCAAGCGCAATCCAAAGGCTTGTAAAAAGCGCGGACCAAAGCCCGGGCGGTAGACCCGCGGCCAGCCCAGCGACACCCCGCTGCACCACCAAAACCAGGGGTGCCGCGAGAAAGAGCGCCGCCACCGTCAGCACGGCGCCATCCAAAAGACGCAGTCCCGCCCGGTCGCCTGGCCATTGCGACACCGCCGCCGGCACACCGCCCACCGGCTGAGCGACACCACCGCTGAGAAGCAGCAGCGCGATGCCCAAGCCAAGCCCGATCTGCAGCAGGGCAAGCTGCACGGCCCGGCCAAGATCGAAATCGAAGCGCAATGCTTCATAGATCGCCAACTCAATGGTCGTCGCGCTCGGTCCGCCGCCGAGTGTCAGGACGACGGCAAAACTGCTCATCGCCAGAAGGAAGACGAGGAGGAACGCACCGGGTAGGACGGCGGCCAGCACCGGCCGCTCGATCCAGCGAAACGTCGCGGCCGGCCCGAAATCAAGCTGCAGCGCCAGGCGCAGATGCGCCGCCGGGACCCGGGCCCAGCCCTGCAGCAAGAGGCGCGTGGCCAGCGGCAGGTTGAAGAAGACATGCGCCATCACAATCCCGCCGAGGCCATAGGGCTCCACCCGCGGCAGGCCGCGCGCGGCGAGGCCGTTATTGGCCAATCCGGCGCGCCCCCACACCGCCAACAGGCCCAAAACGGCCACGAGAACCGGCAAAAGGAAGGGCGCGCCAAGCAAAGTCAGCGCCAGGCCACGCCCCGGAAACCGTCGGCGCACCAGCGCCCGGGCCAGCGGCACCGCCAGCGCCACCGAGAAAAAAGCCGACAGCGTGGCCTGAAGCAGCGTGAAGCGCACCGCCGCCCAATCGCCGGGGGTGAGCGCGGAAAGCCCCGGCGCGCGGATCAGAAGTGCGAGAAGCGCCGTCGTCAGCAGCCCCAGCACGACCGACAGGACCGCGACGCCGACAAAGGTCGCGGGTTTCGCGGCGCCAAAGACCGCGCTTATTGCGAGAGCGCCGCGCGCCATTCAGCCAACGCCTCAGCCTTCAGACCCGGCACCGTTTCGGCGGGCAAAAGCAGCGCGCGCTCTGGCGTGATCAGCGTCTCGAACCCCGCGGGCAGCCCGGCTTCGGGCGTGCGGGCGGGATACATCCAATTTGTGGTCGGCAGCACCGCTTGCGCCCTGTCGGACAACAGAAAATCGAGGAAACTCTGACCCAGCGCCGCTTGCTCGGATCCAGCAATCAGGCCCGAAACCTCGATCTGCATGTAGTGTCCTTCGCTAAAAGCCGCGGCAGATTTCGTGGCATCGTCTTCTGCGATCAGGTGATAGGCGGGCGATGTGGTGTAGGAAAGGACCATGTCCGCCTCCCCATCCAGGAACAGCCCATAGGCCTCGGACCAGCCTTTCGTGACGGTCAGAATCTTGGGCGCAAGGCCCGCCCAGATCCGCGGCGCATCCGCCCCATAAGCGGCCTTGACCCACATCAGAAGGCCGAGCCCCGGTGTGGAGCTGCGCGGATCCTGGATCACGATGCGCAGATCGTCGGGCGCGGCGACCAGCGCCTCGAAACTGTCCGGCGCCTCCGCCAGGCGCGTGGTGTCGTGGACAAAAGCGAAATAGCCCCAGTCATAGGGCAGAAACAGCGGATCATCCCACGCGCCCGGCAGATCCAAGGGCGGCGGCGTAAGCCCGTGCGGCGCGAAAAGCCCGGTCGCCGCGGCCTCGGCCGTCAGCGTTGTGTCGAGCCCGACGACAACATCGGCGCGGGTGCGCGCGCCCTCAAGCCGGACGCGCGACAAAAGCGCCGCGCCATCGCCGGCCGCGACCAGAACCAGATCGCAGCCGCACGTTTCTTCGAACGCGGTTTCAAGCGCGGGGCCAGGGCCCCAATCGGCAACGAAACTGTCATAGGTGTAGACGGTCAGGGTTGGGGTCTGGGCCGCGGCACCGCTGGAAAGCAGGGCTGCGAGGGCCACAGCGGAAGGTCGGATCATAAAAGCCTCCTGTTGCTGCGGCGAAAGGCCGGGCAGAGGCTGTCTCTGACCTTCCCTACGCCGGTATGAGCCGGTTCAGGTTCGACGGGTTCGCAGATGCGTCTCAGCCCTGGCAGGGCACCCCGAGGTGTCTTCGTGCTAGCGCCAAGCGGCGACCGGCTCAAGCGAATTCGGTGGGCATTGCCCCCTCGCCGCGGCGGGGGAGTTGGTGTAGGACGCGTTCAAGGGGGGTGCGGATGACAGTTTTCAGGGGGATCGCACTGGTTGTCGTTCTGGCCCTTGCTGTCGGGGCCTGGCGCTCTGGCCCGTTCGGCCCATCCGGCCCCCTTGCTGTGCGGCCCGACACCGGTTTGCGGGCCGCGACGCTGCGCGATGCCGATCTTCGCCCGGTGGTCGCGGCGCTTTTGGCGCAGGTCTACAGCGCCTTCGAAGCGCAGGACGAGTTTGAGATCTACGATGGCATCGCCGCCGCCGTCGCGCCGGAACTTGCCGCCCCGCTTTATCTGCAACGACGCGCGGCGCAATTGCGTGAGGCGGTGGACGGCGAGACGCGGTTGCTCGATCTCGAAATCCTTCAGCTTGATGTCAGAGAGCGTGCGACCGACGGGATCACGCTTGCCGCCGAATGGCTGGTGGCCGGCGAAGTGGGCCACGAAGACCACCGCCACGAGCGGCTGAACGCCTATGCCGCAACGCTGACCTTGGGTCGCGCGGCGGGCGCCTGGCGGCTGACCGCCTTCGATCTTGACACCGACACCCGCGACGCAACGCCGCCATCGCTCTGTTTAGATGAGACAGAGTGAGGGGCGCGATCCCGTGATCCACATCGACGCGCTGCGCTACGCCGCCGGGCCGGGGTTCACGCTGACCGTGCCGCGGCTTGAGATCCCGGCGGGTCAGCGCGTGGCTGTTGTGGGGCCGAGCGGCACGGGAAAAACGACGCTTTTGAACCTTCTCTCTGGCATTCTTGTGCCTGACACGGGCCAGATCACCGTCGGCGACACGCGGGTTGAGCGGTTGTCGGACGGCGCGCGGCGGGCGTTTCGGGCGCGGCGGATCGGCTTTGTCTTCCAGAACTTCGCGTTGATCGACTATCTTTCGGCGTTTGAGAACATCCTCTACCCCGCCCGCATCGGCGCCGGCCTCAGCGCGGACGCGGCGCTGCGGGCGCGGACCCGGTTTGCGCAGCTGAACCTGCTCGACATTGAACGCCAGCCGATGAGCGGCCTGGAACTGATCTACTGCCAGAACGTACTGATCTATTTTCCCCGCGCTCGCCGTGAAGCGTTTCTAGACCAGCTGGTGAATTGCCTGCGGCCCGGCGGTTGTCTGATCATCGGCCC
>CALCPC010000329.1 GCA_937900975.1 uncultured Paracoccaceae bacterium | reverse complement strand
TTGGCTTTTTCGCCGGGCGTTGCTGAGGCCTGCGTTGAGATCAAGTCCGACCCCGCTGCGGTGACGGACTACACCTCCCGCGGGAACCTTGTGGCGGTGGTGACGAACGGCTCGGCGGTGCTGGGGCTTGGCAATATCGGTGCGCTGGCCTCCAAACCGGTGATGGAGGGTAAGGCGGTTCTCTTCAAGAAATTCGCCAACATCGATTGCTTTGACATCGAGGTGGATGAACAGGACCCAGAGCGTTTGGCCGACATCGTCACAGCGCTGGAGCCGACTTTCGGTGCGATCAACCTAGAGGACATCAAGGCGCCCGATTGCTTTGTCGTCGAAAAGCTGTGCCGGGAGCGGATGAACATCCCCGTGTTCCATGACGATCAGCATGGCACTGCGATTGTCGTTGGCGCGGCCGCGACCAATGCCCTGCGCCTTGCCGGCAAACGGTTGGACGAGATCAAGATTGTCTCGACCGGTGGCGGGGCGGCGGGGATCGCCTGTTTGAACATGCTGATCAAGCTCGGCGTCCGGCGTGAGAACATCTGGCTCTGCGATCTTGGCGGGTTGGTGTATGCGGGGCGGGTTGAGGATATGACCCCGCAAAAAGCGGCCTTCGCGCAAGACAGCGATCTGCGCACGCTTGACCAGGTCATCGCGGGCGCGGAGCTTTTTCTTGGCTTGTCCGGGCCGGGTGTTCTAAAGCCCGAGATGGTCGCGCGCATGGCCAACCGGCCGATTATCTTTGCCCTGGCCAACCCAACGCCCGAGATCATGCCAGAGGCAGTCCGCGCCGTCGCGCCGGACGCGATTATCGCGCCCGGGCGGTCGGATTATCCCAACCAGGTCAACAATGTCCTCTGTTTTCCCTTCATTTTTCGCGGTGCGCTGGAGGTGGGTGCGACGACGATCAACGACGAGATGGAAATCGCGTGTGTCGAGGGGATCGCGGCGCTGGCCCGCGCGTCCTCAAGCGCCGAGGCCGCGGCCGCCTATAGCGGCGAAAGCCTTGTTTTCGGGCCGGAATATCTGATCCCCAAACCCTTCGACCCCCGGCTTTTGGCAATCGTGGCGGGGGCCGTGGCCAAGGCCGCCTGCGAAAGCGGCGTGGCGCAGAAACCCTTGGAAAATGTCGAGGCCTACAAGGCGAAGCTTGACCAGTCGGTGTTTCGCTAGGCCTTTGTGAAGCGCCGGGTGTTAGATGACGCGCGCAGCACATCGCGGCGGATCGTCTTTGCCGAAGGCGAAGATGAGCGTGTGCTGCATGCGGCCCATGCGATGCTGGAGGAGACCGGCGATACACCGATCCTGATCGGCCGCCCCGAGGTGATCGACCTGCGGCTTGAGCGAACGGGGCTGCCCGAAAAAGCGGGGCGGGAATTTGAGATCGTGAACCCCGAAAGCGACCCCCGTTATCGGGCGTATTGGGAGACATATCATGGCC
>CALCPC010000328.1 GCA_937900975.1 uncultured Paracoccaceae bacterium | reverse complement strand
CAGCGCTGCATCCCGCGCGGCGCTTTCCTCCGCCAGCGCGTCGAGCGCGCGCTCCACCCGCTCCAGATCCGCGGTCTGCGCCGTCGCACCCGCCCCGTCCCAAAGCGGCGCAAGCGCCAGGCCGATCACCAGCAAAAGACCGATGGCCGTGACCACCAGGGGCGGGCGGTGGTTTCGCAGAAGATCGTTCATGGCGCCGGTCCTTCCCTTTTGCGTACCGTGTGTTTTTGCGCCAAGCATACGCCCTGGCACGGGCGCGCGGCACCGCCCGCCGCGAAAAAGAAGATCCTGAGGTACTTCGGACGCCCCCAAGACCCAGACAGCCGGAAAAAAAGACCCTGAGGCACCTCTTGATCGCTGCGGAAATGGTGAAGCCAACCGTTTTGCGGACGCTCAAATAGAAGCCGGCGGTTTGGATCGGCGTTAGGGGAGGGGCGTGCCGCTGTGTGGTTGGTGCGGGATTCCGTCTTTATCGGCCTATTGGAAGCATCGCCGCTGATCCTTGCCGCGATGGGTTTCACGCTGATCTATTACCTGAACGGGTTTATCAACTTTGCCTATGGTGAGACGATCACCTATGGCGCCTATTTCGCCGTTCTCTTCAACGTCACGTTCGGGCTCAGCTTTTACTTTGCGATACTGCCCGCGGCGCTTCTGGCCGGGGGTTTGAGTGTCGCGACCTATTTGCTGATCTTCCGCACCGCCCTGAAAAAAGGCGTCGGCGCGACCGAGATGATTATCCTGTCGGTTGGCCTCTCCTTTATGCTGCGCTTTGGGCTGGTGCTGGTCGTGGGCGCCGAAAACGACTTTCTAAGCGAGCCCGCGATCGACTACTACCGCGTGATCGGCGTCGGCGCGACCAACCTGCAATTGATCGCGCTGGTTCTGGTCGTCGTCCTGTCCTTTGACCTTTACTGGCTGATCTACCGCACCGGATTTGGCGAGGTTGTCCGCGGGCTGGCCAATAACGAGCCGCTGGCAGAGGTCAGCGGCATCAATCCGCACAAAGTCTCGGTCCATGTGTGGTTTATCGCGGGCGTGGCGGGCGGGCTTTCGGGCATCTTCTCGGGCGTCTTTGCGCTGGTCAATCCGCTGATGGGGTGGAACCTGATCTTGATCACGGTGATGGTCAGCATCGTGGCGGGGGTCGGCAGCGTGCGCGGCGCGCTGATCGCCAGCGTTGCCGCCGGTATTTTGACCGCCGCCATCACGCTGATCTCAAAGCCGCTTTACGCCGAAGTCGTGCTTCTGGCGGCGTTCATCGGCATCCTGTGGTACCGTGGGGCGCGGGTCGCCTGATGTCGTATCTTCTGTTCTCGCTCTCGCTGATGTTGATCTATGTGGGTCTGGCGCAGCTTATACACATCCAATTCGGGCTTCTTGGCGTCCCCAATTTTGGCGTTGTCGGCATCTGGGGCTTTGGGATGTACGGGGTTGCCGTTCTCTCGGTCCAATACGGCATGCCGTATTTGATCGCCCTTTTGCTCAGCGCGGGGGCGATGGCCGCGCTGGACTAAGGGTTGGGGCGGTTGATGCTGCGGCTTGAGGGGCAGGCGATCCTTTGCGGCACACTGGCCTTCAGCGCCATCGTGGCGCTTTTGGTCGTTACCGAGAAATGGCTGACGCTGGGCGTCGTTGGCATCGGCACCGTGCGCTACCCCGTCGACACCGGGGCCTCGACGGAGTTTCTGTACTTTCTCCTTCTCCTCGCGGTCGTCTTTGGGCTGCAGTCGATCATCCGCCGGCTTCACCGGTCGCGGCTCGGCCGGCTGATCCTGGCCGTGCGCGATAATGAGGAGCTTGCCGGAAGCCTGGGCAAGGACACCTTCGCGCTGAAACTCGGCGTCTTCACCCTGACATCGACCGCGATGGCGGTGCTTGGCGGCCTGTCGGCGCCGCTGAACCAGTTTCTGACACCCAACATGATCGTTCCCGGTCTGACCTTCGCGATCTGGATAGCGGTCGTGCTGGGCGGAAAGGAGGCGCCGCTTGGCCCCGTGGTGGGGGTGATTGCGACCTTCGGGCTGTTTGACATTTTGATCGAATCTTATGCCCCTGTGGCGCCCGAATACGCCGGCATGTTGCCCAAT
>CALCPC010000327.1 GCA_937900975.1 uncultured Paracoccaceae bacterium | reverse complement strand
GATGAGCCTTTCGGCGCGCTCGCCGCGCAGACACGGCTGATGATGCAGGAGAACCTGCTGAAGATCTGGCGGGAGTTCGGGATCACCGTCCTTTTTGTCACCCATGACGTCGACGAGGCAGTGTTTCTGTCCGACCGTGTTTTGGTGATGAGTGCGGCACCCGGTCAGATTATCGCCGACCGCACCATCGACCTGCCCCGCCCGCGGGACCCCGGGATGGTGGCCGACCCCGCCTATGTTGAGGCGAAATCGGCCTGTCTAGCCGCGATCCGCGCCGAAAGCCTGCGCGCGTTTGAGGAGCAGAACCAATGCTCCGCATCTGTCAGATCTGGCTTTGCCTCACCTTTCCTGCAATGGCGCAGGTGCAGGGGGTCGCGCTGGAAGAGCCTGTGCCAATGCCGGCCTTCAGCCTCTCAAACGCCGCTGGGCAAAGCTTTGACGCGGCGGATTTGGCCGAGGGTTGGACGGTTTTGATGTTCGGCTTTAACTCCTGCCCCGATGTGTGCCCCTTTACGCTGTCAAACCTAGAGCATGCCATTTCCGAGACCGCGCTGCGCGTCAGCCCCGCGAATGTGCCGAAAGTCGTGTTCGTCTCGGTCGATCCCGCCCGCGATGCGCCGTTTGTGGGCGATTATGCCGCCTTCTTTCACCCCGACTTTCTGGGGGTGACGGGCGACCGAGAGACGATTGACCGGTTGGTCACCGCCACCGACAGCTTCTATCGGCTGGAAAAGCCGGACGCATCGGGGTTTTACACCGTTCAACACAGCTCCGCCGTCAGCGTGATCGGCCCCGATGGCGCGCTGCGGGCAAAGCTGCAGCCGCCCTTCGATCCGGGTCTGACAGCAGAGTTTCTGGCGCGGCTGCAGATTGCTTACCGCCGCGAGGCATCGAATTGAGGGTTTTGTCAGCGCTCGCCGTCCTGGCCGTTGCCACGCCAGCGGCCGCGGACATGATTTCCAGCGAGGGGTTGCAGCCCTATGAGGTTTGCGGGCTTTGTCATGGGCTGGACGGGGTGTCGGCGATGGCTAAGTTTCCGAAGCTGGCGGGGCAAAAGGCCGGCTATATCGAAAAGCAGCTGCATGATTTTCGGGCGGGGCGGCGGTTGAACGATGGCGGGCAGATGCAGGCGATCGTGACGGAGCTTAGCCCCGAAGACATCCCCGTTGTCGCCGCCTGGTTTGAAAGCCAGTCGCCACCGCCGGTCGCGGTGGGGGAGGGCGCCGCGGAAGAGGGTGCGGCGGTGTTCAAGGCGCGGGGATGCGCCGACTGCCACAGCGCCGCGCCCGCGCCCGGGGGGCTGTTGGCGCCGCATCTGTCGGCGCAACACCCGCGGTATCTGGCCAAGCAGTTGACCGATTTTCGCGATGGCGCGCGCGAAAACGATCCGGACGGGGTGATGCGCACTGTGGCCGCAACGCTGTCGGACGCGGATATCGCGGCGTTGGCCGCCTACCTCGCCGCCACGCCGCGCGCGCCCGGTTAAGGCATGGAGCAGGCGGGCGCGATCTTTCTGTCTGAGTATATCTTGGAGCTCAACGAGGGCACGCCCTATAAGGACAGCATCGGCGACGAGGCCCGCTCGCGGCTGCGCGCGATGGGCAAGCCCTGCAGCTTTGCCCCCGGCGAGACCGTGTTTTTGCAGGGGCAAGCGCATAGCGGGATTTGGGTGATCGAAAGCGGCAGCTTGCGCACCTTCTATATCGGCCCCTCAGGGCGAGAGATCACGCTGGCGTTCTGGACACCGGGCCATTTCGCCGGCGGGCCAGAGGTGTTTGGCCGGGGCCGGCATATCTGGTCGGCGGATGCGGTCGACCGGGCGGAGGCGTTGTTTCTGACCGGCAGCACGTTGCGCGATCTGGTGGCGACAGCGCCGGCCATCGCCGTCGCGGTGATCGACGGATTGATCCAGAAGGGAAAGTGTTACTCGGCCTTGATCCAGATGCTGGGCACCCGCACCGTGTCCGAGCGGTTGGAACAATTGCTGTTGATCCTGGCCCAATCGCATGGCCGCCGCGAGGGCGGCGCCATCGTCATCGACCGCACAATCACCTATGAACAGATCGCGGCCGTGGTCGGTGCGACCCGGCAATGGGTGACGAAATCCCTGGATCGACTTGAAAAAATCGGTGCCATCGAAGTGTCGCGCAAAGTGATCCGGATTGTCGACATCCAGGCGCTGGGCGCCGAGGGGTAGGCGCGGCTTTGCCGGTCTGCACATGGCCTTGGGCACCGGGCGAAAGGCCGTGTGCATTCAGGCGCTGGCGCCCGGTGCGAACCGGGGATCAGTCAAAAAGGCCCGCGTGGCGCATCGCGGCCTCGACCAGGCCGCGGGTGGCATCGCTGATCGGCACGATGGGGGAGCGGACCTCCTCGCGGCATTTGCCAAGAAGCGACAGCGCGTATTTTGTCGGCGCGGGCGAGGGTTCGGCAAAGGCCGCGCGGTGGAGCGGCATCAGCTTGTCCTGCAGTGCTAACGCCGCAGCATAATCGCCGGCCAACATGGTTTCCTGAAACGTCGCCGCAAGGCGCGGGGCGATGTTAGCCACGACCGAGATACAGCCAACCCCGCCATGGGCGTTAAAGCCCAGCGCCGTCGCATCCTCGCCCGACAGCTGCACAAAGGACGGGCCGCAGCTTGCGCGTTGGTCCGAAACGCGGCCGACATCGCCGGTTGCATCCTTCACGCCGATGATGCGGGGCAGCTTGGCCAGCTCTCCCATTGTCTCGGGCGACATATCGATGATCGACCGGCCGGGGATGTTATAGATGATGATCGGCAATCCGGTGGCGTCATGCAGCGTCTTGAAATGGGCATAAAGCCCGCGCTGGTTGGGCTTGTTGTAATAAGGGGTGACGACAAGGGCGGCGGCGGCCCCCACACGCTCAGCATGGCGGGTCAGGCGGATCGCCTCGTCAGTGTTGTTAGAGCCGGTGCCCGCGACAACGGGGATCCGGCCCGCGGCCGCCTTCACCACGATCTCAACCACCGCCTCATGCTCATCATGGCCCAGCGTCGGCGACTCCCCCGTTGTGCCGACCGGCACCAGCCCGTGCGTGCCCTGATCCACATGCCAGTCCACCAGCCCCTTCAGCGCCGCTTCGTCGACCTTGCCATTGCGAAACGGTGTGACAAGGGCGGGCAGCGAACCTTTGAACATGCGGAAACCTCAGACCGGGTGTTGGAAGCGGGGTTAATCGTCGCTCTCCTACGCGTGATCCCGCGGCGCCGCAAGCGGCTCTGGAGCGGGGCCCGGCGGTGTGGTACCGTCTAGCCAAATCAAAAACGAGTTTGAGGCTAGGATTATGAGGACCGGGCTTTTTCGGCGGCTGGCGCTCGCCTGTTTGATCTATACACTTCTTGCACCCTGGGCTTTGGCCAGCGAAGGGCCGGCCATGGCGCAAGTGATGCAAGCGATC
>CALCPC010000326.1 GCA_937900975.1 uncultured Paracoccaceae bacterium | reverse complement strand
CGGTCCCTGTGGTCAGGTAGATGGGTTGCGCCGCGCCGTCCTCCATCCCGTGGGGCAGAAACGACGCGGCGTCGTAAGTCCACAGATGCGTGTCGAGCGCCGTCAGATCCGCCGCGCTCGCGGCGCGCACAACGACGCGCCAGCCGCGGTCCTGCGCGCGCTCCAGCATTTGGGGCAGCGCCTCCTCCAGCGACGACTGGGTGAGGTGGTAGAACAGGACATCGCCCACCCTGGCCCCGGCGCGCTAGTGCTCAAACCGGTCCTTGACCAAGCGGTTGCGCGTGCGCACCCCCCAGCCCGTTGCCCCTTTCGGCGCCAGAGGCGTCTCGGACTTGACCGAGGCCGTGCCCGCCACGTCAAGGTGGATCCAGGGCGTGCCGTCCTTGACGAAGCGCTTGAGAAACTCGGCCGCGGTCACGGCCCCACCCATTCGGCCGCCTACATTGGCAACATCGGCGCCCCGGCTTTCCAGCAGCTTGGCGTAGCCCGGCCCGAGCGGCATCCGCCAGGCGCCCTCTGCCTCCGCCTTGGCGGCGGACAGGAACTGATCGGCGAAGGTGTCATCGTTGGAAAACACGCCGGCATGCTCATGGCCGAGCGCCACGATGATGGCGCCGGTCAGCGTCGCCAGATCGATGATCCCAGCCGGTTTGAACCGCTCTTCCGCGTACCAGAGAAGATCGGCAAGGACGAGCCGGCCTTCCGCGTCCGTGTTGATGATCTCGACCGTGTCGCCCTTCATCGAGCGGACGACATCGCCGGGGCGTGTGGCCGTTCCGCTGGGCATGTTCTCGACAAGCCCGATCAGCCCGACCACATTGGCCGGAGCCTTCCGCGCAGCAATGGCTTGGAGCGCGCCGGCAACGATGCCGGCCCCGCCCATGTCCATCGTCATATCCTCCATCCCCGCACCGGGTTTCAGGCTGATGCCCCCGGTGTCGAACACCACGCCCTTGCCAACCAACGCAAGCGGCGCAGCCTCGCCGCCGCCCATCCAGCGCAGCACAACGACTTTGGACGGGCTGGCCGACCCCTGGCCAACCGCCAAAAGCGTGCGCATCCCAAGCTCTGCAAGCGCATCCTCCTCCAGCACCTCAACCGTGACGCCAAGGCTAGAGAGCGCCTCCAAACGCTCTGCGAAGGCGGTGGTCGTCAGCACATTTGCAGGCTCATTGGTCAGGTCGCGGGTGAAAAAGACGCCCTCCGCCACGGCCTTGTGCGGCGCAAAGGCGGCGGTGGCCTCCTCCACCTTGGTCACCATCACGACGGCTTTGCCCTGCGGCCGGTCGCCAGCGTCGCCGGTGCGATGGTCGACAAACGCATAGTCGCGCAGCGTCAGCCCCAGCGCCATATCGGCGCTGCGCCGATGGCTGCCGGCGCAGCGCGTCAGCGCCGCCTTGCCGCGAAACTTCGCCGCCGCAGCACCGGCCTTCCGCCCATCCTCGGCACTGGCATTGCGATCCAGTTTCAAGCTCTGGCCGGCTTCCGCCGCCCGGCCGGCCGGCGTTGACAGGACATGCCCCTGCCCAGGCTTCATCTCTGCGAACGCATCGCTTTCGGCAAACCGCTTGACCGCGCCCTTGGTCAGCCGGTTGATCCGACGGCCCGCGGGGTCGAGCCCGCCCTCGCCTGTAACGCAAATCGAGATCTTGCCAGAAAGTCCGGGCAAGGCATCAAGGTCGGTGGTCGCAAAGCTTAAATCGATCAGGTCGGTCATCTTGGGTCCTTTCTGGCGCTGTCCCGGATGTAGGCGGATTCGCCGCCCTTGGCCAGTTTGGGGTGACGCCCCCCGTTGCGGGCGCTAAGCTGGGGTGCGGCGATCCTTGCCACAGCAACACGGAACCTCACATGCGGCGGCTAGACGGCTATGTGCTTCGACACTTGCTTGTGGCCTTTGCATTCTTTGCTTTGATCCTGACCG
>CALCPC010000325.1 GCA_937900975.1 uncultured Paracoccaceae bacterium | reverse complement strand
ACTCGCCACGGGTCGGCGGTCCTGGCTCGAGCCCTCGCTCCTGGTAATGCCGTCGGTCTGCGTCGGGCGGACCAGCGGGCCGCGCGGCCGGCTGAAAAAGCCCATCGCGTCAAGCCGGGCGCGGGCCCGCTCCTCCAACCCCGTCAGCACCAGACGCAGCGACCGCCGCCCTGCGATCCTATCAAGCCGGACGAAAGCCTGGACAGCAGAGCTGTCGAGATCGCTGACATGGGTGAAATCCAGGATCAGATAGCGCAGATGCTTGCCCGCCCCCTCCCCCAGCCGGGCGCGGATCGCGGCCAACATTTTGTCGGCAGAGCCAAAGAACAAATAACCCTGCAACCTGAGGATACGGATCTTATAGACCTCCCGCGCCAGGATGGCCCGGGCATCCGGCTGGCGGGTTACGATGCTGGGAAACGCCTCTCCCGTCGTTTCCGCCTTGATAACGGGCAGCCGGCTGTAATTGATCACAAAAAGAAGCACGGCCAGCCCGCACCCCAGCGCGATCCCCTCCAAAAGACCGACAAAGGCGATGGCCACCAGGATCGCAAGCACCACGGCAAAATCCTGGAGCGGCATGTCCCGGCGCCGGCGCCAGACCCAAGTCAGAAGAAAGTCGATCCCAAGGTGGATCAAAAGCGCGCCCAGCAGAAAGGGCGGGATTACCCCGACCAGCACCGGCCCCGCCGCCATCCCCGCCAAAACAAAGATCAAGCCGATGCCGGCGAAAAGCCGGCGATCACGGGATAGGGGATGTAGCGGATCAATGCGCCCAGCCGGAAATGCCCGACAAGAAACAGAAAAACGCCCGCACCAATCGTTGTGACCATGATGGAGGCCAGCATCGTCGGCAGTACCGCCACAGCCGGCAGATCGCTGGCGCCGATAAGGGCGATGGTCGTGGCCTGGATCGGCGCCAATCCGCTGCGCGGCGCGACAATCGTTGCGGGGTAGCCGCAGAAAAGCGCGCCGGCCAAAGCCGCCACCGCCGTGGATAGGAGGAGAACGGTCGCGCCGGCCAAAAACATCTCTCGCGGCTGACCGGCGAAAAGCAATGCCGCAATCGAAAACGCCGTCGTGACGTTCAAAAGCGCCACGACAACGCCGCCGGCAAGGCTTTGCAAAAGACGTTCGACGGACATGGGGCAGCTACACGGGAGGCGGCGGATAAGGCAACGACCGTGCGCGACTTCCCCCAGCGCCCAAAGTGATTTTTCGCCCAAATCCGCCGCAAAACATCGCCACGCGGCGGAAATGCAACGCGGCCCCGGACAGGGCGTGACGCGGGCGGCGGGGCTGCGCATACTCAGGCAAAAAAAGGGGGATATATGGCCGGGAACCGACCCGCGCGCACGCGCCACTTCAAAGGTCCGCTGACCGATACCGCGCGCTGGGATCACATCGCGCTGCGGCCCGGGGATGTTATTGTCGCAACGCCGCCCAAATCCGGGACCACCTGGACGCAGTCGATCGTCATGATGCTGATCCTCGGCCAGGCATCGCTGCCGGGGGGGCTTTCGGCCTATTCGCCCTGGTTCGATGCGCATTTCCGACCGCTTGAGAACGTTCGCGCCCTCATCGACCGGCAGACACATCGGCGCTGTCTTAAGACCCACAGCCCGCTTGACGCGATTGTTTACGATCCCGCCTGCACTTATCTTGCGGTCTATCGCCATCCCGTCGATGTCCATTTTTCCATGCAGCGCCACGCCCGCAACGCAAAATCCGGGCGCCTCGATTTTCTCAGCTTCGCCGATGATCGAGAGGGGTTTGCCTGGTTTCTTGAAACCGACAGCCCTGACGCCAACACCGACAGCCTGTCTTTGGCCGCCCTCGTCGCCCATTATCAAAGCTTTGCCCGCTGGGCCCATTTGCCCAACGTGCATCTGCTGCATTATTCGGATTTGACCCGCGACCTGCCCGGCAGCGTGTCCGAGATCGCGGCCCGGCTCGGCACGCCGCATCCGCCAGAGGTGCTGGCAGAGATTGCCGAGGCGACGCGGTTTGCCACGGTTCAAGCGGCCGCAAAGGCCGACCCCGAACGCCGGAACAATGACATTTTCCACGATCGCGCGGCGTTTTTCGACAGCGCGACCAGTGGCAAATGGGTGGGCCGGCTTGGGCCGCAGGATATGGCGCGCTATGCCGCGCGCCTGACCCAGCACTTGCCCGACGCGCGCGACAGGGCTTGGCTGGAAACCGGGGGCCGACCTTCGCCGCGCACCAGCGAAGTTTGCTGAGGGCGTTTTGGGGTCAAGGCGAACCCAGCGCCACTGGAGACTGCGCTTTGAACCCAGGCTTTGCGGATTTTGGGGCAGTGTTTGTGGCGGTGTTCGCTTAGTCCTGTGAACGCCGCTCTCACCATCGGCCGGCGCGGGTTGACAGTATCCAGTGCGCCGCGCCCGGCCCGCTGTTCCGACGAGAGCACTTGCCGTTCACATTGGGTCAGAAAGCGCTGCCTCAAGATCAGCATGCCGCTGATCTTGAGCGTGTTTTCTGACGCGGGCTGACCTGCTCTGAACGGAAACCGCTCTAGCGCTCCGTCAGCTTCAGCTCAATCCGGCGGTTGCGGGCCCGCGCCGCGGGCGTGGTGCCGGGGTCCACGGGCTGAAACTCCCCAAACCCGTTGGCGGCCAGGCGCTGCGGCGCGATCCCTTCGGTTTCAACCAAGTATTCGACGACCGACAAAGCGCGCGCCTGGCTAAGCGCCCAATTGTTGGCAAAGGGACTGGTGGCCGAAACCGGCTGATCATCGGTATGCCCATCGACGCGCAGGATCCAATTGATGCCGTCGGGGATCTCGTCGCGGATCTCGCGGATCACGGCGGCCACCTCCGCGATCTGCGCCCGCCCCGCGGGACCCAGCGTGGCGGAGCCAAGCTGGAACAGCACTTCGGAGGAGAATACAAAACGGTCGCCCACAACCTCCACCCCCTGCCGGTCGCCCAAGATCTCTCGCACGCGGCCGAAGAATTCCGAGCGGAAGCTTTCAAGGTTCTGCGCCTCCGCCTCCAGCCGCGCGCGTTCGCGCGCTTCAAGATCGGCGCGGCGCGCTTGCTCTTCGGCCAGGCGGCGTTGCTCTGCTGCGACTTGGGCCAAGGCTTGGTTCAGCTCCGTCCCGAGGGCCTCGATCTGAACTTGCTCGGCGATATCGCGTTCGGCCGCCTGGTCGATGACCCGTTGCAGGGCGGACAATTGGCGGTTTAGCTCTTGCGTCTGTTGGGTCAGCAGCGCGACCTGGCGCTGGCTTTCGGCGGACAGCGCTTCTTCGTCGGCCAGCAGGCGGTTGGCCTCGGCCAGCAACGCGGCCTGACGCTCCGCCTCGGTGGTCTGGCGCGCTTCGGCGGTGGCTGCGGCGAACACGTCTTGCTCCAGCGCCGCCCGCGCGGCCTCGGCGGCGGCCAGCAGGGGCAGCGTGTCCTCGGCGCGCTTTCGCTCCGCTTCCAGCGACAGCGTCATCGCCGACAGCGCCGTGTCCGCGCTGGCCAAGCGTTCGCGCAATTGCCGCGCCGCTTCCGCCTCGACCAGGCGCGCGGCCTCCTCGGCGCTGAGTTGCTCGGTCAGCGCGGCCTGCGCTGACCCGAGTGCCGCCACGCGCTGGCGCAGGGTTTGCGTGTCGTCCTGTGCGGCCTGAAGCTCGGCCTCCAACGCGGCCCGCGCTGCGGACAAATCGGTGCTTTCCACGGCCGCTGCGTCAAGCCGGGCGCGCAGGCGCGCCTGCTCTTCCGCCTCTGCGGCAAGGGCCGCTTGCAGCGCCGCCTGATCCTCGGCCTGGCGGGCGAAAGCCGCGCGCAGATCGGCCGTCTCCGCCTGCGATGCCGAAAGATCCGCGGCCAGCCCGGCGGTCTCGGCCTGCGCCGCGTCAAGCGCTGCCCGCAGCGCGGCACTTGAGGCATCGGCTGTGGAGACATCGTCTTGCAGCGAGGCGACCAGCGCTTCCAGCGCCTCCCGCCGCGCCGCCGCCAGGCGCGCGGCCTCCTGCTCGGCATCGACTTCGGATCGCGCTTGGGCCAGCGCCAGGTCCAGCGCCTCCGCCCGGGTCAAGGCGGCGGCGGCGGCGGTCCGCTCCTCCTCCAGCGCCGTCTCTGCCCCTTCGAGCGCGGTCGCAGTGGCGGCGCCTGCGTCCTCCAGATCGACGATCCGGGCCGACAGATCACTGTTTTGCTGCAAAAGCCCGGCCACCTGCTCCTCAAACGTGGCGATCCGGGCGTTGTTTGCGCGCTGGGTGTCCGACAGCGCGGCGATCAGCGCCGCTTGCGCGGCGGCCTGCGCCTCGGCCGCGGTCAGCTCGTCCGCTTGCGCATCGGCGGCGGCCTCTGCATCGGCGAGTTGAGCGTTCAGCTCGCCGACATTCGCCGTCAGCTGCGCGGCGCGGCGCTGCTCTAGCCCCAGCGCCCGGGCAAGCTGCGCAACCTGGCCGGACAGATCGTCAAGCTCGATCTCCTGGGTCACGATCCGGTCGCGCAACACCGATTGCACGATCATGAAAATCGACAACACGAAAAACAGAACCAACAAAAGCGCCGTCATCGCATCGACAAAGCCGGGCCAGATATTGGCCGTCAGCCGCGTGCCGGACCGTCGGGCGAGCGCCACGCCCTAGCCCCGTGTCGCCGCGCGGATCGCGTCGGTCAGCGCCGCCAGGTCTTGGCGGATCTCCGACACCGCGTCCTGCCGGCCGGCGGCCATTTCTTCCAGGATCCGCAGCATTTGCGTGTCCATGTTGCGCAACCGCATCCGGCTGTCGGCGTCAAGCGCGCCGCCGCCGTCCTCCTCCCGCGCTTCGAGAAGGGTGGCGATTTTCTCCTGCCCCGCAGCGATGCGGGCAAGCGCCACGTTGTCGCCACCGCCGCCCTGCCCGATCTGCTGGGCCAGGGCCGCGACCGATTCCGTCAGCCGTCCGATCTTAGCATCCGTCTCGATCCGGCTTTGCTCAGCCCGAACGACGACCTGTTGGAACGTCTGCAGCTGCGTCGCCGCCGCCTCCATCCCCGCAGCCCCGGGCGCGATCCCGTCTTCGCCGGTAAAAAGCCCGATCTTGGTGATCGAGGACAGCCATTCTTCAAGCTCTGAGTAAAACCGGTTCTGCCCGTGTCCGGCGAAAAGCTCCAACAGCCCCACCACCAGCGACCCTGCGAGACCGAGGAGCGAGGAGGCAAAGGCCGTCCCCATGCCGCCCAACTGCTCTTCCAACCCGTCCATCAGGTTTTGAAAGACCTCAAGCGAGTCCGCGCCATCGCGCGGCGCCAGCGTGCGAATGGTGTCGACAAACGCCGGCACGGGCGTGGCAAGACCGTAAAACGACAACAGAAGGCCCAGGAGAATCAGAAGGTTGACGATATAGCGGGTGATGTCGCGCGCCTCGTCCAGCCGGGTCGCCACCGAATCCAAGATCGACCGCGTGGATGTCGAGGTAAGCGAGCGTCGCGCCTCCCCATCGCGTAAAAGCGCGGCCAGCGACGCCAGCAGCCGCGGCGAGGCCGAAAACTCATGCCCCGGACGGTCGAGCGCGAACCCCTCGATCCAACTGACCGCCGAAATCAGCGTGAGAACCTGCCAAAAACAGGCAAGGATCCCCAAAAAGAAAACCGCCAGGATCACGCCGTTCAGCCAAGGGGACGCCAAAAAGATCGGCGCAACCGACGGGTAGGCGAAAAAGCTGCCCGCACCGACCAGCGCCAGGATCAGAACCATAATCAGGATCTGACGAATGGGTTGCGAGAACTGCGGCTCCTGATCGCGGTCCATCAGCATGTCAGCGCCCGCTCCTTCTCATACGTCTCGCACAATTTTCAGCGACTTTAGTGGGGCCTAAAGCCGTTTCCAACTTAGAAATGCCGCAATGCAAAAGCAGACACGAACCCGGTTTTGTTGCAACACCACCCCTTGCGCCACATATCTGGCTCACCTGTCTTTTGAGGAGCCCTCCCATGCTCGAAGCCTTCGCAGCGCCGGCCATCGCAATTTTTGTCTTTGGACTTGTCCTGGTTTTCATGATCGTGAAATCCGTTCCACAAGGGGAGGATTGGACG
>CALCPC010000324.1 GCA_937900975.1 uncultured Paracoccaceae bacterium | reverse complement strand
ACGGTGGTCGGGGGCGGGGCGCCGGCGCCCGGTTGGGGTGCCCCAAGCGGCGGTACAAGACCGCCTTATCGCCCGCCAATCCCGCGCTGGCGCATCAGCCCCGCGCCTTGTCCAGCAACTCCAGCAACTCGGTGAACTTGGCGCGCTGATCGTCGCGGTCGCCCGATGCCAGCGCGTCTTCTATGCAATGCGCGGCATGATCGTCGATCACCAGCTTTTCAACGCCTTTCAGCGCCGCGCGCACCGCCGCGATCTGGGTCAGAATATCGACGCAATAGCGATCCTCCTCAACCATGCGCGCGATCCCGCGAACTTGACCTTCGAGGCGCTTGAGACGTTTCAACGTGGCGTCGCGGTGTTGGATCATGGGCCTCTTTTGCCACGGAGAGCGCGAAAAAGTCGAGTGGGGGGACCACCTGAGCGCGCGATCTTGCATACATACCCTACAGGGGTATATAGGACATCCAGGGCGTCCTGTCACCCGCCGCGCGACGCCCCTAGACCGAGAGGATGGAGCAGCCCATGCCAAAAGACACGCGCGCCGTTGCGGATGGCAGCCTCAGCCCGGCCGAGGCCGCAAACGGCAAGACCGCCGTGCTCTACCGGATGGCCTTGCCGGATCACCTTTGCCCATCGGGGCAGAAGGCGCGCTGGCTTCTGAAGCGTCGCGGCTATGCGGTTGACGACCGGCTGTTTCGCACCCGGGCCGAGGTTGATGCGTTCAAGGCCGCGCACGACGTCAAAACAACGCCCCAGATTTGGATCGACGGACAGCGGGTCGGCGGATACACCGATCTGCGCGAAAAGCTGACGGGATGGGACCCCAAGGCCACCACTTATCGCCCGGTTATCGCGCTTTTCGCGGTCGCGGCCCTCACCGCTGTCGCCCTCTCCATCGGGTTTCTCGGCGCGATCACGTGGCAGACGCTGGGATGGTTCGTCTCGGTCTCGATGATCCTGCTCGGCATGCAGAAACTGCGCGACGTGGAGGGTTTTTCCACGATGTTTCTCAACTACGACCTGCTTGCGCGGCGATGGGTGCCCTATGCCTATATCTATCCTTTCGTCGAGACTGGCGCCGGCATTTTAATGACAGGAATGATCCTGACGTGGCTGTCCGCCCCGGCGGCCCTGTTTATCGCATCGATCGGGGCCGGCAGCGTGTTCAAAGCGGTCTATCTCGACCGCCGCACCTTGAAATGCGCCTGCGTTGGCGGCAGCTCGAACGTGCCGCTTGGCTTTGTCAGTCTGACCGAAAACTTGATGATGGTCGGCATGGCAATTGCGATGCTGTGGCTGGCGGTTTAAGGCGTTTTAGGAAAAGAGCCGCATCCCAGAACAGCGCCTGAGATCGCAGATTGCAGCGCTGTATGAGATCACTGACGTCGCAGCCAGCGCATTTTCCGTTCAAAGCAGGTCAGCCCGCACCGCTTTGCCTTTGTCCAAATATTTCAGCATGATCACAGACCCCCCACGCCGGGCCGCGCCCGCGTGAGCCACGGAAACAACACGCGTTTCTGAGTAGGGCGGAGCAAGCACCCGCGCAACCATGGGCCGAGCAACACGCAAAGCCCGGAGACACGCCATGCCTGCAATCTTTACAACCAAACTGGTTCGCGCCGAGATTTCCACCGCCAGCAAAAACGCCACCCTGCAAAAACTGTCGCGGCAGGTGGCGATGTACAACACGCTCGACCTCAATCGAAGCTTGCCGGCGCAACGCATCCACGCGCTCGACCAGATCATGATGACCGGCAGCGCCTATGTCACCTCAAAGCCACCCCAGCCCAAGCAAAAGAACCGCAGACGCTGGGAGGCGGTGGAGGACCTTCTGGGCCAGTGCGGAGCCATCGCGCGCCACCTGGGCGCGACCCTGATCTCGGGCCCCGACAATCTGCGCAACCTAAACCATGGCCGCGCCTACTGGTTAGAGCGGGTCGACCCCTATCACCGGCTGGGCGAACTTTTGGGCCAGATCTACGGCGCCTGGATCAGGAATGCGCGCGCCATCGAGACCAAGCAAAGCTTTTGGGACTTTGCCGGTGAAAACGGGGTGGCGAGAATTGGCGTCAACATGGCGCTCGAGGTTCAGTACTGCAACAGCCATGGCAATGACGGCCGGAAATACCTTGAGGTCAAATGGAAGAATGGCCGGCTTTATGATTATCTCGACGATCCCTATTGCACCGAGATCTTTTCTACCCATTGGTCGGGCAATGGCTGGGCAATTTTTGTGTCCGATCTCCAGGGCCGGCTATACGCCTATGAGCATGTGGTGGGGCAGCGCCACCATTCCATCTTCACCAGCGGCGGCGCCGTCACCGCAGCGGGAGAGCTGATCTGCGAAAACGGTGTCGTGCGGGTTATCACCGCGAAAAGCGGGCACTATAAACCCAGCCCTGCGCTGATGCTGAACTGGGTGCAGCGCAACCCGCTTTTGCCGGGCGACGCGCTGGTCCTGCCCGATTGGCAGCATCTTGGCAGGCTTTACCGGGTCAGCGATTTTCGCCAGCAGGGCTTTAAAGCGACGCCGGTCGATCAAAAGACCTTTGCAAGCCAGGTCCCGAACTGGGCCAAATCGACGGGATTTCTGGAAATCCAAAAGGCGATACAGGCGGCCGCTTTAAGCGCCAAGGTCAATACAGAGGACCCGTTTGACTATGTCTATCGGCCGTAAGATACGCCCAGCTGGGACCAGGACATCGCCTTGGGCACCGACGCTTTCGGGAGGCCCTTGAACCAGTCCTCGCACGCGCCCCGAACCGGGTTGGATCGCAAAGGCGGGCCGCGTGTTGTTCCGCATCATCGCCAGCAGGCCCTAGACCTGCCGAGAACCCAAGATCCCATCGCCGAAACGCTGGAGAAAGCGGCCAGGATCGATGTGCCGCCTGGTGCAGTTTGCCAGGGCACCTGCGCCGGCCCGGCCGTGCGGGCAGGGCCTTGAGCAATTTCCGTTCACATTGGATCAGAAATCGCTGTCTCAAGATCAGCA
>CALCPC010000323.1 GCA_937900975.1 uncultured Paracoccaceae bacterium | reverse complement strand
GTGGCGATCAACGACGGCGACATCCTGTCGGTGGGGCCCTATGAGCTGCTGATCGATCTGTCGCACCCCTCCGTCACGCAGACGCCGCAGGCCGGTGTGCCGCAGCCGAGCCCGCTTGACGATATTCCGCCTCCTTTGGGGGAGGATATGCCGGGCGGTGGCGATTTGCTCGACGATCTTTTGGGGCCCCCCGCGGGCGGTGGGCCGCTGATCCCCGACGATGCGGATGACGATCTTCTCGGCCCGCTTGGGTCGAGCCCCGCGCTCGGGGGGGCTTCCCGCGCTGGTGGGCCCTTGGAGGGTCCCGGTTTCGGCGATGGCGACCTTCTTGGTCCGCTCGATCCCTTCCCCGCCGCGCAGCCCCAGGCCAGCGGTCCGCCGTCAAGCCCGCTGGACGATTTCGCCATGCCGGCCAAGCGCCAGGAACTGATCCCCGAGGATTGGGATGCCGATTTCCTGGCGCCCGGCCCGGCGCCGGTCTCAACACCCCCGCCGGCGGCGGATGGCCCGCCCGACCCTTTGGCGCCGCTGGCGGAGCCGATCCCCGAGGCGCTGCCCAACGCGCCATCCACCCCCGGCGTATCCGCGCCGCCGCCCACCGCGCCTCCCCCAACCGCGCCCCCGCCGGGTGCCGCGCTGCGCCCGATCGGGGACGATCCGAGCGCAGGCCGCGTTTTCGGCGGCCAGCCCACGCGCCCCGGTCAGGGCGTCGATCCCGCTTTTGACGGTTCGGCCGCCGCGCCCGGTCTCGGGGGGCAGACGCCCGGGCCCGGTCTGACGGGCGAGACGTCAGGACCTGGTCTCGACAGCCAAGCCCCGGGCGGGGATTTGGGCCGGCAGGCCGCGCAATCCGGCGCGGGGCGCGACGCTCCGCGCACCGATCTCAGCGGCGACGCTTCCCCCGCCAATGCAGCGCCCGCACCCCCACCTTTCGCCGCCCCGCCGACACCCGCGGCGCCGCCCCGCCAAGCCGCGCAACCCGCCGCGCCGCCCTCGGATGCGGCGGCGGCGTTTCTGGCCGCCCTCGGTGTCGAGAAGGAGGCCGCCGGCGACCTTGATCAGGCGCTCTCCCGGATGGGCGGTTTGCCCCGGATCATGATCGCGGGGCTCCGCGATATCCTGATGAGCCGCACAGCCATCAAGGGTGAGTTTCGGATGAGCCAAACCGTCATCCGCGCCGAGGGCAACAACCCGCTTAAGTTCTCGATCACCGAGGATCAGGCCGTCGAAAGCCTGCTTCGCCCGCCGGCGCGCGGCTACATGCCCCCCGAACAGGCCGTCACCGAGGCGCTTGACGACATCCGCGCGCATGAGGTTGCGATGGGCACCGGCATGCAAGCCGCGCTGAAGGGCCTGCTTGCCCGGCTTGACCCCGAAACGCTGGTTCAGCGCCTAGAGGAAAGCGGCGGCGCCCGCGGTGGTTTTTTCAAAGCAAAGAAATCTCAATATTGGGAGATCTATGAAAAGGCCTATGCGGATATCTCAAAACAGGCGGAGAACGATTTTCAGGATCTTTTCCAGAATGAGTTCGCCAAAGCCTATCAACAGCAGTTGGAGAATTTGAAGTGAGCCTGCCCCCCGTCCCGGTCACCGCTTCATGAGCTGGGACAGCAAAGTCGTTTGGAGCGAGGGGCTGTTCATTCAGCCCCATCATTTCCAACAAGCCGACCGCTATACCGAGGCATCGATTGCTGGGCTTGCCCGCCGCGCGGCGCCTTATCTTTGGGGTGTCTCAGCGCTCGACATCGATACCGAGATGCTGAAATTCGGCAAATTCGCGATCCGTTCGGCGCATGGGCTGCCACCCGATGGTGCCGTGTTCCGCGTGCCGGAGGTGGAGGCGCACCCGCCGGCGTTGGAGGTGCCGGAGACGATCAAGGATTGCGTCGTCTACCTGACTGTGCCGACCCGCCGGCAGGGCGCGGAGGAGGTCGACCTGACCACCCGCAACCTGCCCACGACCCGTTATATCGCCGAAGAGCTTGAGATCACCGACACGATGGGCAAAACCCGCCGGCCGGTGACGGTCGCCACGGCCAAGCTGAGGCTGGGCTTTGCCTTCGATGTCGACGACCTCTCCGACCTCCTCCTTATCCCTATCGCCCGGATCATCGAGGTGCGGGCGGACAAGGAGGTGATCCTGGACACCGGCTTTATCCCCTCCTGCCTCGATATCCGCGCTGCGCCAACCCTGTCGGGGTTCCTGCGCGAGGTTGAGGGCATGCTTGGCGCGCGGATGGCCGCGCTTTCGGGCCGCTTCACGGAGGTCGGGCCGGCCAAAGGTGTCGCCGACATCTCCGATTTTTTGCTGTTGATGTGCGTCAACCGGGCGCTGCCGCTCTTCCGGCACATGCTGACCATTGAGAACGTCCACCCGGAAGAGGCGTATCGCCAGTCTGTCGCGCTCGGCGGGGAGCTTGCGTCCTTCATGGCCTCCGACAAGGCCGCGCCAGAGTTTCCAGCCTATCAGCATGACAATCTGACGGTGGTCTTCCAGGCCGTGATGCGCGTGCTGCGCCAATATCTGTCGTCGGTGCTGGAAACCAATGCCGTCGCCATCCCGTTGGAGGAGCGGAACTACGGCGTGCGCGTCGGCATTATCGCGGACCGCAAACTGCTGGGAACCTCCCAATTCGTTGTCGCCGTGCGGGCGGATGTGCCGGCCGAGACGGTGCGCCGGCACTTCCCCACGCAGGCCAAGATCGGCCCGGTGGAGGAAATCCGCAAACTGGTCAACTCTGCCCTGCCGGGGATCGGTCTGGCGGGCATGCCGGTGGCGCCGCGGCAAATTCCCTATCACGCTGGGATGGTGTACTTTGAACTGGACGCGAGCAGCGCCTACTGGTCGCGGATCACGACCTCGGGCGGGATCGCGTTTCACGTCGCCGGGGAGTTTCCCGGACTGAACATGGAGCTTTGGGCGATCCGCCAAAGCTAAGAGAGGTTGCTGTGAGCGACGATAGCGAACGCACGATCATCGTTCCCAATCCCGGTGGGCGGCGCAAGCCCGCCCAACCGATTGCCGCGCCGCCCGCACGCGCGCCTTTTGCGCCGGCGACGCCTGCTCCGCCGCCGGGTGACGGGGCTTTTGGCCTGCCGCAGGGCGCGGCGCCGCAGCCCGTCGCCGCCCCGCCAAGCGACAGCCCGATTGAGCTGGGAATGACCGGTATGAACCGGTTGAATGCAAGTGCGGCTACGCTGTTCTCGTTGATCAGCCGGATCCGCAACCGCGCCCAACATATGGACCCCGACCGGCTTCGCGAAAGCGTGGTCAGCGAAATCCGCGCCTTTGAGGGGCGCGCGATCAACGCCGGTGTTGAACCGCAGGCGATGAAAGTTGCGCGCTATGCGATCTCGGCGACCATCGACGACGTGGTGTTGAACACACCCTGGGGCGGCGAAAGCTCCTGGGCTATGCAATCCATGGTCGGCACGTTTCACCGCGAAACCGTGGGCGGCGACCGGTTTTTCGACCTTCTGGCAAGGCTGCAGCAGGACCCCGCGCGCAATCTTGAGCTTTTGGAATTCGTCTACATGTGCCTCAGCCTGGGGTTTGAGGGCAGGCTTCGGGTCGAACAGGGTGGCGCTGACAAGCATCTCGCGATCCGCCAGGGATTGGCCGAGACAATCCGGCGCCAGCGCGGCGCGGTGGAGCCTGCGCTGTCGACCCATTGGCAGGGCACCGCTGTGCCCTTCCGCCCGCGCAATGCCTGGTTGCCGGTCTGGATCACCTGCGGGGTGTTGGCGGCCTTGCTGTCCGTGACTTTTTTCGGTTTGTCCTATGCGTTGTCTGGCAACACCGACCGGCTGACGGGGCAGATGGCGGCGATTGATAATGGCCGCGCGCCGGAACTTCTGCGCCGCGCGCCGCCGCCACCCCCGCCGCCGCCGACCCCGGTTCAGGCCGTGCGGCTGGAGGCGGTGAAGGAGTTCCTGACCGAGGAGTTGGAGGCCGGCCTCGTCACCATCGAGGAAGAGGGCAACACCATCTCCATCAGCATCGTCGGCACCGGCATGTTCGCCTCAGGCTCCGACACGCTGTTGGACAAATACCTTGTGCCCGTAGAGCGCGTTGCCTTCGCGCTCAACGATCAGGCGGGGGCCGTGATTGTCGCGGGGCATTCTGATTCCGTGCCCATCCGCACCGCGCGCTTTCCCAACAACACCGCGCTAAGCCTTGCGCGCGCGAAATCGGTGATGGCTCAGATGACGGAAAGCCTTGAGGATCCCGCGCGGATGTCCGCCGAGGGCCGCGCCTTCAAAGACCCGCTGTGCCGCGAAAACACGCGGGAGTGCCACGCCAAAAACCGCCGGATCGAAGTGATCCTGGTCAAGGAAGAAAGCCTTTAGGATGCGCGCTGTGCTTCGGTTTCTGGTCTCGACACCCTTTCTGACCTGTCTTGTCGCGCTGATCCTGTCGGCGGTCATCTGGTTTCTCGGCCCACTGATCGGCTTTGGCGACTGGCGCCCGCTCGACCAGATATGGGAGCGCGCGGCAGCGCTCTTTACGCTGTGGCTCAACGTCATCGTCTTCCTGACAATCCGCGCGCTGCGCCGCCGGGCCAAAGAACGTGCGCTGACCCAAGAAATCGTCGCCGTCGACCCGACGGAGGAGGCGGTCGGCGTCGAGCTTGACGAATTGAAGACAAAGCTCCGCGCCGCGCTGTCGCAGTTGCGGAAATCGAAAACCGGCCAGCGTCAGCTGAACGAATTGCCCTGGTATGTCATCATCGGGCCGCCTGGGGCGGGCAAAACGACGGCCATCGTGAACTCTGGCCTAAAGTTTCCGCTTTCCGACAGCGGCACGAAGGAGGCAATCGGCGGCGTCGGTGGGACCCGAAACTGCGACTGGTGGTTCACCAATGACGCGGTTTTGATCGACACCGCCGGGCGCTACACCACCCAGGAAAGCGATGCGGAAGCGGACAACAAGGCCTGGCTCGGCTTTCTTGGGATCTTGAAAAAATACCGCACCCGCAAGCCCATCAACGGCGCGATGATTGCGATTTCGCTGTCGGATCTGTCGAACCAGGATCGCGAAACCCAGATGAGCCATGCGCGCGCCGTCCGCCGCCGGATCCTGGAACTGCGCGAACAGCTTGGCATCCATTTCCCGATCTATGTCCTTTTCACCAAGGCCGATCTGATTGCCGGGTTCTCGGAATTCTTCGAACCCCTAAGCCAGGAGGAGCGGGAGCAGGTCTGGGGCTTCACCTTCGATCTTGGCGCGCTGCAAGACGAGGCTGCGCCGCTGAGCCGTTTTGATGAGGAGTTTGGCCTCCTCCTCTCGCAGGTGAACGCGCAGTCGTTGGAGCGGATGCAAAGCGAACGCGATGCCGCGCGCCGCAGCCTGATCGCGGGCTTTCCGCTGCAGCTTTCCAGCATGCGCGCGGTGGCGCGCGATTTCCTGGCCGAAACCTTTCAGGAAAGCCGGTTTGAAGACCGGCTGCCGCTGCGCGGCGTCTACTTCACCTCCGGCACCCAAGAAGGCACCCCCATCGACCGTCTGATGATGGGCATGGCGCGTACTTTCGGCATCGGCCGCCAGGCCATCGGCACCGGCAAAGGCACGGGCAAATCCTTCTTTATCACGCGCCTTTTCCGCGAGGTCGTCTTCCCAGAGGCGGGTCTCGTCGCCCAGGACGATAAGGTAGAGCGACGCTACCGCTGGGTGACACGCGGCGCCATCGCCGCAGCCGCGCTGATGGCCGTCGCGTTAACCAGCCTTTGGGCGCAAAGCTTTCTTGGCAACCGCGCTTTGGTGGCAGAGGCCGCGAGCGAGGTCGAAGCCTTCGAAAGCGCCGCCGCAGCGATCCCCGGCAACCCGATTGGCGATACCGATCTTCCAGGCATCGTGCCGGCGCTGAACCTGCTTCGCGATCTGCCCGGCAACCCCGTCGCCGCCGATCCTGAGGCGCCCTGGACGCTGGGCTTCGGTCTGTATCAGGGGGAGGTGATCGGAACCACCGCCGCGCAGGCCTACCGCGCCAGCCTTAACCAACATTTCCTGCCGCGCCTGATTTTGAGGTTGGAAGAGCAGATCCAATCCAATCTCGGCGAGGCGGATTTTCTTTACGAGGCACTCAAGGTCTACCTTACGCTCGGCCTCCAGGCGCCCTCGGTCGATACCGGCCTCGTCACCGACTGGATGTTGCTCGATTGGGAACTGGCCTATCCCGGCGGTGCCCGCGCCGTCTTGCGCGCCGATCTTGAGACGCACCTGGCCGCGTTGTTGTCGCAACCGATGTCGAAAGTGGAACTGAACGGCCCGTTGATCGATCAGGTCCAAGGCATCCTGATCGAACTGCCGCTGGCTGAGCGGATCTATCAGGGGATCCTGTCCAGCGTTGCCGCGGATGCTTTGCCAAGCTGGCGGCTGACCGATGTCGGTGGCCCGGCTGTCAGCCGCGTGCTGACCCGCTCCTCCGGCAAACCGCTGTCAGAGGGGATCTCCGGGATCTACACCTATGACGGATTTCACGACGTCTTTCTGAACGAAGCGCTTGGCGTTGCCACGCGTGTCCAAAGCGAGAGCTGGGTTCTCGGCGACTATGGCGCGGCCGAGCAATCGGAGGAGGCGCTCGCGCGGATGAGCCGCGATGTGCTGGGGCTTTACTACAACGATTATGTCGAGCAGTTCGACACGATACTTGGCGATATCGATATCGCGCCGCTGCAAAGCCTCAGCCATGCGGTGGAGGTGACGAATGTCCTTTCCGGCCCCACCTCGCCCATCAAAAACATTCTAGAGGCCATCGCTGACGAAACCCGGCTGACCGAAGACCGCACCGCGCTGGCCGGTGCTGCGGCTGCGGAGGGTGGGGCGGCACTGACCGACGAGGCGCTGCGCGAGGTCCGCGGCCGTCGGTCGCAAGTGTTTTTGCAGACGCTGCGCCGGTCCAACCCTGGCGGGGACGCGGAGCCCGAGGAGCCCGGCGAATATGTCGAGGACCGCTTCGCCTGGCTCCAGCAACTTGTGGCCAGCGAAGAGGGCGCGCCAAGCCAGCTCGACGGGATCGTTGGCCAACTGCAGGAGGTCTACCGAGAGCTGAACCGCCTGTCGCTGAACTCCAGCGCGCTCGCCTCCCCCGATGGGGAGGGTTCGGCCCTCGGCCGGTTTCAGGAGGCTGTCTCCCGCCTTCAGGGCCCCCTGAAACGGTGGTCGCAACAGATTTCGGCCGGCTCCTCTGGCATCACGGCCGAGGGGACGCGTGCGCAGGTCAGCGCCCGCTGGCAGGCGCAGGTGGCCCCGTTTTGCTCGACTGCGCTCGACGGCCGCTACCCTTTCGTGGCGCAATCCAGGCAGGATGTCACCATGCAGGATTTCGCCCGTGCCTTTGCGCCTGGGGGGCTGATCGACAAGTTCTTCACCGACAATCTGCTGCGCTATGTCAACACCAGTACGCGGCCCTGGACCTGGAAAACCGGCAATCAGGCAGAGCTTGGGAGCTCTGACGCCGTTTTGCGTCAGTTTGAATACGCGGCGCAGATCCGCGACACGTTCTTTGCGGGCGGCAACGCGCCTTCGGTCCCGTTTGAGATCACGCCCTTCGCGCTCGCGCCCGGGCTGACCAGCGCCTCGCTCGACATCGACGGGCAAAGCCTGACGGACACCACGGCCTCTGACGACAATGTGCCAAAGGCGTTCCGCTGGCCCGGCGATGTCGGTTTCGCCCGCGTCACGTTTGCGCCGCCCTCCAACACGGTGGAAAGCGTGCTTTCGCGAGAGGGGCCGTGGGGCTGGTTCCGGCTTTTGAAAAGCGCGGCGGTGCGCGACCGGTCCGAGGCCAATTCAAAACGCGTGACCTTCAACATTGGCGGGCGGATTTGGATCGTCGACATGCGCCTTGGCTCCGCCTTCAACCCGTTCAACCTGCCCGCGCTGACCCAGTTCAGCTGCCCGAAGAGCCTTTGCTGACCCTCAGCTTCGGTGCGTTCGGCAAAAAGCCTGGGCTTGTCGACTTTTTCCAGGTGAATGTGCCACGGGCCTTCCTTGGCGCCTGGGACGCGTGGCTGCAACGCGGGCTGATGGCGGGTCGGACGGAGTTGGGGCCGCGCTGGAACGGGTGCTACAACACTGCGCCGCTTTGGCGCTTTACACTGCCCGCGCGGGTGGCGGGGCCCGACCCGATGATCGGTGTTCTGATGCCCTCGGTCGACCGCGTTGGGCGCCAGTTCCCGTTGACCCTGGTCGCCGCATTGCCCGACGACAGCGCGCCGCTGGCCGCGCACCTGCGCGCCACTCGGATTTTTGAGGCCTTGGAAGATGTCGCCCTCGACGCGCTGGAAGGGGCCCTACAACGCGCGGATCTTGAGGCGCGCTTGGCCGCGGTTCCCGCCGGCCTTGGCTGGCCATCCGGCGTCTCGGGTCAATACGGTCGCGCGTTCTATGCCGCCCGCGCCGATGAGGCCGGCGCCTTGCCCGATCTTGCCGCCGCCCTGATCGCCGCCGACCGGCCCCGCCTTGGGTATTGGAGCGCACAGCTCGACGGCGCCGCCCGCACCCTTGCATTTGATGGCTTGCCGGAAGACGGTGCCATCCGCATGTTATTCGACATTTCTGCCCCCGTCTGGACCGCCCACGCATGATGCTTGACAAAATCCGCTATTCCGCCGCTACCCATCGCGGTTCGGTCCGCGCGATCAACGAGGACAGCATCCTGTCCCTGCCCGAACTTGGCGTCTGGATCGTCTCGGACGGGATGGGCGGGCACGAGGGGGGCGATTTCGCCAGTCAAACGGTGGTTGAGGCGGTGGCGATGCTGCCCCTGAACCTTGAGGGCGCGGACCTCGTCGCCGCCGTCAATAAGGCGCTGGACCTTGCGCACAAAACCATCCTGCGCGAGGCGGAGCGGCGCGGCGGCAAGACCATGGGCGCCACCGTCGTGGCCCTGGTCGTCACCGAGGCGCATTACGTGACGCTTTGGTCCGGCGACAGCCGCCTCTACCGGCTGCGCGACGGTCAGCTCGACATGATCTCCTCGGACCATTCCCTGGTGGCCGAGCTTGTGCGCGCGGGTAAGCTGACCTGGGACGCGGCCGAACATCAGCCGCAGTCCAACGCCATCACACGCGCTGTCGGCGTCGGCGATGCGTTGGAGCTTGAGACGGTCTCGGGCACGCTTCGCCCCGGCGACCGCTATCTCCTCTGCTCGGACGGGCTGACCAAATACGCCAACAGCCATCTGTTGCGCCAAGTCATGGCGACCACAGCGATAGAGCGTGTGAGCGACCGGTTCGTCGAAATCGCCCTCGCCGGCGGCGGCGCCGACAACGTGTCCTTGATCGTGGTCGACATCCCATAAAGCGGTTCCTGACAAACCGGCCCGAAATCACAGATGTCAACGCGGTGTACGATGTTTGATGTCTGAGGGAGTGCAAGAAACGCCATGAACGGCGCCACCCAAAGGGCACGCGGGCACACTGCCCCCCTCAGACGTCAAAGCAAAAGCAAGAAACCGCTGCGTTTGACCGCGCTTATGGATAGCACCAGATCGCGTTCGAACGAAAAAAGCCGCGCGCCGAAACCTTGGATCCTTCGGCGCCCCCCGCTTCCTGCTTTTTGGCAATGGCGCGCGCCGGCGGGGTTACGGGACGCGTTTCGCGCGCTGTTTTCGGGGGGATTGAAACGGGTGTCGGCGGGCGCGCGGCGGCGTTGGGCCCGAAGCGCTGACTTGCTAAAGGCGAGAGACGATCATGCGCGTCACCCACAAAGCGCCACCGCGGCAAGGATGCGCGGGCCGCCCCCCCCCTGGCTCCGCCGCCCAAGGGGGCGAAAAAGCGCCTGACCCAGATTATGCGCCACCGGTCGGCAAGAGCGCTGCCCCGCGTCTTTGAGATCAAAGCCGGCGGGTTCTTAAGCGATCCCTTGGCGCTCTACCACGGGTTGGGGCGTTGCTGTCAGGCGCGCAAAAAAGGAGGCGACAGTCAACAGATCTCTCCCCTGTTTGGGTCTGGACAGATGGCTGGCCCTTGTCCGGGCGCGCCAGACGCGCGAACCTTTGGGCCGGCATCTGTCGCGATCTGGCCAAGCGATCGTCTGCCCAGCGCCGGAACACGGGCGTCGGGCCTTTGCGCACCGTCGAAGGCCGCGCCGCCTGCGCTGCGACAATGGGTTGGGCTTTAGATCTTGCGCACGCGCCAAACGGGCACCCAGCGACGGCTGGACCATCCCGGGTCGCTGCGCCGTGGTCGAACGGCCCCTGCGCGCTTCTTCGAATTTGGGCGCGATGCTATGGTGCCGTCAGGGGCTTGCCCGTGGGGCGGATGCGGCTGAACATGGATGGCATAAAATGCGGGCACCGCACATGCGCCCTATCTTGCCGTAAACACCGGATGCCTGTTGTTGATGACGTTTTCAAACAATAACCCGTCTGGAACTGAAAGGGTCACGCATGAACTTGCAATCGAACACCCCCGCACATGGTCAGGCCAAGGCGTTGGCAAACACGCATCCCGGCTATATGCCCGGATTTTCCAATGATTTTGAGACGGAGGCCCTGCCCGGCGCCCTGCCACAAGGGATGAACAGCCCCCAAAAGTGCAACTATGGCCTTTATGGGGAGCAGTTGTCAGGCACAGCTTTTACCGCACCAAGCCACAAGAATGAGCGGACCTGGTGCTACCGCATCCGTCCTTCGGTCAAGCACACGCACCGGTTTGAGCGGATTGACCTGCCCTACTGGAAATCTGCGCCCCATAGGCCCGAGGATGTGACCTCATTGGGTCAATACCGATGGGATCCCGTGCCGCATTCCGACAGGCCGCTGACCTGGCTTACCGGAATGCGCACAATGACGACCGCAGGCGATGTCACCACGCAAGTTGGCATGGCATCGCATGTCTATCTGGTCACAAGCAGCATGATAGACGCCTATTTCTATTCTGCAGACGCGGAGATGTTGGTGGTCCCGCAAGAGGGTCGTTTGCGGTTTTGCACGGAATTGGGCGTGATCGATCTGCAACCGCAGGACATCGCCATCCTGCCACGCGGGCTCGTCTACCGGGTCGAGGTGTTGGAGGGCCCCTGCCGGGGTTTTGTGTGTGAAAACTACGGCCAGAAATTCGAGCTTCCGGGTCGCGGTCCCATCGGGGCCAATTGCATGGCCAACCCAAGGGATTTCAAAACCCCGGTCGCGGCCTTTGAAGACCGTGATGCGCCGTCAACCGTCACCATCAAATGGTGCGGCCAGTTCCACGAAACCCGTATTGGACACAGCCCCTTGGACGTGGTCGCCTGGCATGGAAATTACGCCCCCTGCAAGTATGACCTGCGCAATTATTGTCCGGTGGGGGCCGTCTTATTCGACCATCCCGATCCGTCGATTTTCACCGTTCTGACAGCACCCTCGGGCGTCGAAGGCACGGCCAATATCGACTTTGTTCTGTTTCGGGAGCGTTGGATGGTAGCCGAGAATACCTTCCGCCCGCCTTGGTACCATAAGAACGTGATGTCGGAACTTATGGGCAACATCTATGGCCAATATGACGCCAAGCCGAAGGGGTTCGTCCCCGGCGGCCTGTCTTTGCACAATATGATGCTGCCCCATGGGCCGGACAAAACCGCCTTTGAGGGCGCGTCCAACGCCAAGCTTGAGGCGGAGAAGCTGGACAACACGATGTCCTTCATGTTCGAGACCCGCTTTCCGCAGCATCTGACTGAGTTTGCCGCGCGCGAAGCCCCCTTGCAGGACGATTACATCGATTGCTGGACGTCGCTTGAGAAGAAATTCGACGGCACGCCGGGTCTGAAATGACACTTGACGGCTGTTGGCGGGCGACCATCGCTTTGGACCCTAAAGCCCCCCAGCCGGACAGGGCGGCGGCACGGTCTGGATTGCGCGATGCAGACGGTGATTTCGGTTTTGGCGCCGTGTCCAGACGCGCGGATATCCCTTTCGCCCCGTGCCATCAGCGCAAGACCTTGGGGCGTTTCGGTGCCCCGGGCCCGCGGCCATCCGATATCGAAGCGCTTTGCCTTGGCCGACCCGCTTTCAATGCAGCGCGCATGGGCAAACAAAAGGATGCTGAATGACGTTGCTGAGATCCTGGGTCGACACGGCCAATTCGGCCGAGACGCCCTTCCCGCTCAACAATTTGCCCTATGGCGTGTTTTCGACAGACGCCAGTCCAGCCACATGTGGCGTCGCAATCGGCGACAAGATCTTGGATTGCCAGGCGGCAGAGCAGTCCGGGTTGCTGACCCTTCCAGGGGGGGCGTTGCTGGATCGGGGGGTATGGAACCCGGTGATGGCGGCCGGGCCGGCGGTGTGGACGCAGGTGCGCGAACAGTTGACCGCGTTGCTGGCCGCGCACAGCGATGTGCAAGCCGTCGTGGAACCCCTGCTTGTGACCATGTCCGAGGCCAGGCTGCATATGCCCTTTGCCGTCGCGGAGTACACCGACTTTTACGCGGGCCGGCACCACGCCACCAATGTCGGCACGATGTTTCGCGGCGCTGAGAACGCCTTGCCCCCAAACTGGCTACACCTTCCCATCGGGTATAACGGGCGCGCCTCATCGGTCGTGGTCTCTGGGACGGATGTTCGACGCCCCTGGGGGCAGATAAAGGGTCCAAACGAGGCCGTGCCCCGCTTCGCCCCCTGCGCCCGATTTGATCTGGAGCTTGAGCTTGGCGCGATTGTCGGTCAGCCCTCTTCTGGTCCGATCACGGTCGCGCAGGCGGATGCGCATCTATTTGGCTATGTTCTGCTCAACGATTGGTCCGCGCGCGACATTCAGGCCTGGGAATACCAGCCGCTCGGCCCATTTCAGGCCAAGGCGACGGCCACGACGATCAGCCCGTGGATCGTGCCGAAAGCTGCGCTTGAACCGTTTCGATGCGACACACCGGACCGCGAGGCACCCCTTCTGGATCACCTCAAGGACGCAGGACCGATGCTGTATGACATCGCGCTGGAGGTGGCGTTGACACCCCAAGGCGGCAAAATCAGCACGCTTGCGCAGACCAATTATCGCGAGATGTATTACTCCTCTGCGCAGCAACTGGCCCACCACACCACGTCCGGCTGCCCGATGCGGGTGGGCGACCTGTTGGGATCGGGCACAATTTCCGGCCCTGAGGCCACGCAGCGCGGATCCCTTCTGGAGTTGAGCTGGGGCGGCAAGGAGCCCTTGACGCTTGAGGATGGCACAAAGCGCAGCTTTTTGGAGGATGGCGATATGGTGACCCTGCGTGGCGCCGCGCGTGGCGATGGCTACACCATCGGTTTTGGCGATTGCCGCGGCACGGTTTTGCCCGCGTCTGACACCCCTTTTGGTCCAGCATGACAAAAGCCTGACACCGCGCTTGGCGTTGCGGCGCTGACCCGGCCCGCGGAAGTCAAACCAAGACAGGGCCGGTCGTCGGCCCAAGCAAAGGATAGACGGCACGACGCCGCGTGCGTGACGGACATGCGATTGCACGGCTCAAAGACCGGGCGCGCCGCGCGGAAAGCGCTGGCTCGGCGCGGCCACAGCGTTTCGGAAAAGCGCCTGAAACCCCCACAAAACAACGCCAAGTCGGGCGCGATAAGCATGTGCTCCGCCACAGACGCCCCAGCGGTCGCGGCGCGCCCGCAGGCCAAAGGCCCATCGAAAGACTGCAGATCAAACCCGCCCTCATCGCAAGGGAAGGGCGCCCGCAATGAACCGAGGTGCATTCGCAGGGGTGCAGGGGGCGGTAGACTGGCCGAACCTTGCGCAAGACAGACCAGAAGGCATCCGCGATGCTTGAAACACTGAAGACCCTGAAAGCGGCGTTCCCGATGTTGAAGGGCGCCTTGAAATCGGGCCAGCTTTTCCGCCCCCAATGCCAGATGGTCGCACCGGACCCGGATGTCCTCTGCGACTACGACGTCGAAATCCCGATGAGCGAGGGGTATGCGCTGACCTGCAACATTTTCAGGTCCAAGACCGCGCAGTCGGACGGCCGGGCGATGCCGGTCATCATGTGCGCCCACCCTTATGACAATCACCTGACCAAAGCGCTTGGCAAAACGCCGTTTGGCGGACCACCGCAACAGTATCGCTTGATTGGGCAAGCTGGCGGCAGGCCACAATTCTCAACACTGACAAGTTGGGAGTCTCCGGACCCGAACTTTTGGGTGCCCGCAGGGTATACTTTGGTCAATGTAAATCTTCCGGGCTACGCCAACAGCGGTGGTCCCGGCAGTATTGTTTCGCAGCACCAAGCGAAATGCTACCGCGAGGCGATCACATGGGTTGGGGCGCAAAGCTGGTGCGATGGCAATGTCGGTCTGAACGGTGTCAGCTATTTGTCCATCACCCAATGCTTTGCCGCGGGCGGGCCGGCAGATCAAATCCCACCGGCGCTAAAGTGCATTTGCCCGTGGGAGGGTTTTACAAACACATATCATGATCTGGCCTGCGCCGGTGGCGTTGCCGACACCACGTTTCTGAATTTTTGGTGGCATACCGAAGTGAAAGAGCCGCTCAACAATCCGCGCGAAGACTTCCTCGCGCGCGAAGGGGCGATCCCACCCGAGACGTTGGCCGCGCATCCGTTTTACGACGATTACTGGAAGCAAAAGACGGCAAACCTGGGCGACATCACGGTTCCGATGCTGGTCTGCGCGTCCTTT
>CALCPC010000322.1 GCA_937900975.1 uncultured Paracoccaceae bacterium | reverse complement strand
CGCAAACTTCGAGCAGCCCATCGCGAAGTTTGCGGCGAAAGGCGTCGCGCGTGCCTTCCCGCGCGGTGTCGCCGGCAATGGCGTTCAGCACCCGATCCTCGGCCAGTTTGTGGGCCTGCGCGCGCACATCCTCGCGCTTTTGATCGCGGACCAGCACGATGGCGGCGTCCAGAAGATCGCGGACGATCTGCTCTACATCGCGGCCGACATAGCCGACCTCGGTGAATTTCGTGGCCTCGACCTTCAGAAACGGCGCCTTGGCCAGTTTCGCAAGTCTGCGGCTGATCTCGGTTTTGCCGACGCCGGTGGGGCCGATCATTAGGATGTTTTTGGGATAGACCTCATCGATCAGGTCCGGGCCCAACTGCCGCCGGCGCCAGCGGTTGCGGAGCGCGACGGCGACCGCGCGCTTGGCATCGGTCTGGCCGATGATAAAGCGGTCCAGCATCGAAACGATTTCCCGTGGGGTGAGGTCGGACATGGGCGCTCCTTTAACCGAGTGCGCTAGAGGTATTCAGTGGGCGGGAAAGCGCAAGTTTTCACGGCGAGCCACATAGGTGTGATTGGGGCTATCGGCGGGACGCGACGGCGGCCTAGGACGGTGGGGCAGAGTAAGCAAAGGACCAAAGAGATGCAAAACCGTCGCCAAATTTTGAGGGGCCTCGCCGCGGGGCTACCGGCGCTGATACTGGCCGGGCCGCTGAGTGCGGCCAGTGAGGCGGTGACGCGGGGTGTGTTCACCGGCGCGTCGGGTCACGTTACCACGGGTACGGGGTTGCTGATCCGCGACGGAGCGAGTTTCGCCGTGCAACTGGGCGCCGATTTTGTCTTTGACGGCGCGCCGGATCCAAAGGTTGCGCTGGGCCGCGACGGATACGATGCGTCGGCGATCTTGGGGGCGTTGCAAAAGAACACGGGCCTTCAGGTTTATCCTATTCCGGCGTCCATCGACGCCGTGTCCTACAATGAGATCTGGATCTGGTGTGAGCGGTTTAACGTCCCGCTCGGCTCCGCCCGTTTGGCGTAAGGGTCAGCCGGCCAAGGTTTCGACGGTCAGCGACCCGTTGGTGTAGACACAGATCTCGGCGGCGATGGCAAGCGCTTTGCGCGCAATCGCCTCGGCGTCGAGATCCGTTTCCGACAGCGCACGGGCGGCGGCAAGCGCGTACATGCCGCCAGAGCCGATGGCGGCCACATCATGCTCAGGCTCTAGCACGTCGCCAGAGCCTGTGATGACGAAAAGGTCGGCGCCATCCGACACGATCAGCATCGCCTCAAGGTTTCTGAGGTATTTGTCCGTTCTCCAATCCTTGGCCAGTTCGACGCTGGCCCGGGCCAGTTGGCCGGGCGTGGCCTCTAGCTTAGCCTCCAGCCGTTCCAGCAATGTGAAGGCATCGGCGGTTGAGCCCGCGAAACCGCAGATCACGTCCCGCCCGCCGGGTGAGAGGCGGCGAACCTTGCGGGCGGTGCCTTTGATCACGGTTTGGCCAAGGCTGACCTGGCCATCGCCCGCGATGACGGTCTTGCCATCCTTGCGCACACCCACGATTGTTGTGCCGTGCCAGCCGGACTTGTCCTGCATGTGTGTCCCCAAATTTTTGTGAGATGTAAGCGCGGTGCCCCGCGCCGCCAAGCCCTGGTATCAGGTGAGGAGGCCGAACTCTGTCAGCACATCGCGGTACAGCGGACGTTTGAAGGCTATGATATCGGTCAGCACCGCGGCCGGCGGTTTCCAGGCCCAGCGTCGAAACTCTGCCGGGTCGGTATCGATGCGGATGGCGCTGTCGGGGCCGTGAAAGGCGATGAGAAACCATTTTTGCCGCTGCCCGCGAAACCGGCCGCCCCAACGGTTTGGGATCACGTCAAGCGGCAGATCGTAGGTCGACCAGTTTTGGGTTTGGGCCTGGATTTCGGCGTCCGCGGGGCGGATTGCGGTTTCTTCTTCCAATTCGCGCAGCGCCGCGGTCTCGGGCGTCTCGCCGGGGTCGATGCCGCCCTGCGGCATCTGCCAGGCGCCGGGGACGTCGCTGCGCTCGCCCGAGAAAAGAAGGCCCGCCGCGTTCTGGACGACAAGTCCGACGCAATCGCGGTAGGGCAGTTTCGCGGCCTCTGCCGCTGAAAGACTATGCGCCATCGGGTGGTCGGGTGCGCCGGGGCGCACCCGGTCGGGTCAGTTGCTGCCGGCGCGGTTGAGGACCGAAAAGCCCTTCAACATGTCCAGCGCATAGGCCAGCTGGTAATCGGCGCTGCGGGCCTCGGCGGCGGCCTCTTCTTCGGCGCGCTCTTCTTCCAGCAACTGGATCTCATCCTCGCTGAGGCTGTCATTGCTCAGCGTGCCGCGCAGATCGGCCTCGGAGCGGCGGCGCGGATCCTCTGCCTCCTCCTCGGTCGCGGCGGTTTGCTCAACCGGGCGCTGCTCCACAATCACATCCGGGGCGACGCCGAGGTTTTGGATCGACCGGCCCGAGGGCGTGTAGTAGCGGGCCGTTGTCAGGCGCATCGCGCCGTTGCCCTGCAGCGGAACGATGGTCTGGACCGAGCCCTTGCCAAAGCTTTTGGTGCCCACGACCACGGCGCGCCGATGATCCTGCAGCGCGCCCGCGACAATTTCGGACGCCGAGGCGGAGCCGCCATTGATCAGGACGATCACGGGCTTGCCCTCGGCCAGATCGCCCTGGGCTGCGTTATAGCGCTCACTATCGCGGGGATCGCGGCCACGGGTCGAGACGATCTCACCGGCGTCGAGAAAGGCGTCGGAGACCAGGATCGCCTGATTGAGAAGCCCGCCAGGGTTGTTGCGCAGATCGACAACGAAGCCCGAGACGTTTTCCATGCCGCCAAGCTCCTCAACGCCTTCGGCAAGCTCCCGCTCCAGGTTGGGGAAGGTCTGTTCGTTGAAGGTCGTCACGCGCAGGACAACCGCGTCGCCTTCGGTACGGCCCCGCACGGCAGAGATCTTGATGGTGTCGCGGGTCAGTGTCAGGTCGAAGGGTTCGTCCGCGCCCTCCCGGATGATGGTGATCACGATGTCAGAGCCGACCGGCCCGCGCATCAGATCCACCGCCTCATTCAGGTTGAGCCCGAGCACCGGTTCGCCGTCCACATGGCTGATCAGGTCGTTGGCCTGGACACCGGCGCGCGCGGCGGGCGTGTCGTCGATGGGGGAGACGACTTTGACAAAGCCGTTCTCTTGCGTGACCTCGATGCCAAGCCCCCCAAACTCCCCCCGCGTTTGCACGCGCATATCGGTGTAATCGTTGGGCGGAAGATAGCTGGAGTGCGGATCGAGCGACGAAAGCATCCCGTTGATCGCGCTTTCGATCAGGTCCTTTTCATCGACGCCTTCGACGTAAGAGGAGCGGATCCGCTCAAAAATATCGCCAAAGAGGTCAAGCTGCTCATATGTGGCGCGGTCGTTCCCCAGCTCCTGCGCGACGATGGGACCGGCGTATTGGCTGGTGAAGAGAACGCCGGTCAGCGTTCCCACGCAGGCGGCCAGAACAAACTTTTTCATCCCTTTTCCTTATCCATGTATGCGAACCAGAGGCCGGGATCGACCGGCGTGCCGTTCACCCTGATTTCCATATAGAGCGTTGGGGGCCCCGGGTCGAAAGCCCTGTTTGCTGCGTCTGTGTCAAATTCTTCGTGACCGGTCGTGGATGCACCGGCGGCCGTGAAGCCAAGCGCTTGATCCGCGATCACATCCTGGCCGGCGCGGACCAAGGGTTCCGGAATGCCGGCGAGGATCAAAAGCACGTCTTCTTCGGGTTCTACGATGACCACTGGGCCGTAGCTGTCAAGCGTCCCGGCCAGCCGGACCCGACCCGAAAGCGGTGTCGTGACCAGGGCTTCGGGCGCGGCGGCGACGGTCAGCCCGGGACGGCGGGTGCCATCGGGCGCAGTTTCGTTGAAGCCGGTGCGGATTTTGCCGTCGACGGGGCGGGGCAGCGGTGCGTTCGGTGCGCCCGTGGTGGCCAGCGCGTCCGGCACGCCGGACAGCGCGAGCGCCAGCGCGGCAAGGTTGGCCGCGTCTTGGCCAAGGTCGGGCAGGTCGGGCGTTCGCGCCTCTGCCGCCTCGATCAGCCGCTCTCGTGCTGTTGCAAGCTCTGCTTCGCGGGCGGCGATGCTGGCGGCCAGCGCGTCGGTTTCGGCCTCCAACGCCGCCAGTTGAGCGAGATCGGCGCGCAGCCCCGCGACAGCGCTGGCGGCGTCCTTGGTCAGCGTGCCGAGGATCAGACCCGCGAGCGCTGTGTCCCGCGCCTCGCCCGGGCTCAGCGCCAAAAGCGCGGGCGATTGCGCGCCGATGCGCTGCAGGGCCGCCAGCAGCGGGGCGAGCGCCGCATCCTTGGCGCGAAGCGTGCGGACCTGGCGGCGCGTCGCCGCCGCCAGCGCCCGTTCGGCGGTGAGGAGCGCGGCACCCGCGGCTTCATAGGCGCGCACGGCGATGCCAAGGGCCACGACGCGGTCGGCGGCGGCCTCCGTCGCGGCCAGGGCCTGCCCGGCGGCGGCGAGATCGGCCTTCGCGGCGTCCAGCTCGGCCTCAAACCCCGCGGCAGGGGCCGCTATGAGGCAAAGCGCAAGAAGGGTCGCCGCCGGTCTCATCCGCCACGCTGGATCAGCGATACGCCGGTCATTTCGGTGGGCGGTTTCAGGCCCATAAGATCCAGCACACTGGGCGCCAGATCGCCAAGCCGCCCGCCGGGGCGTAGTGTGGCGCCGGGCGGACCGCCCACCAGGATCAAGGGCACAGGGTTCAGCGTATGCGCCGTATGCGGACCGCCGGTCTCGGGGTCGACCATGGTTTCGCAATTGCCGTGATCGGCGGTCAGAAGCAGCGCGCCGCCGACGGCGTCCAACGCTTCGTCAAGCGCGCCGATCCCTGTATCCACCGCTTCGCAGGCGGCGATGGCGGCAGCAAGATTGCCGGTGTGGCCCACCATGTCGGGGTTGGCGAAATTCACCACGATCAGGTCATAGGTCTCGGCACGGATCGCAGCGACCAGATGTTCTGTCACCTCTGCCGCCGACATCTCGGGCTGCAGATCATAGGTCCGCACCTTCGGGCTTGCCGCCATATAGCGTGCCTCGCCCGTGTCGCGCTCTTCCTGCCCGCCGTTGAGGAAAAAGGTGACATGGGGGTATTTCTCGGTCTCGGCGATGCGAAACTGCAAAAGACCCTGTTTCGCGACCCACGCGCCCAGCGTGTTGATCAGCGGCTCGGCGGGGAACATCGTCCGCATAAAACCGTTATGGGCGCTGGAATACTCGACCAGGCCCAGAACGGCGGCCCAGGCCGGGGTGGCACCCGCCTGGAAAAGATCGGTGCGATTGCCGGGAAAGGCAGGGTCGGCGAGTGCCGATAGGATCTGGCGCGCGCGGTCGGCACGGAAATTCAGGAAGAAAAGCCCGTCGCCCGGCTGCGGGGCGTGGTCGGCGCCCTCGATGCGTGTGGGGGCAAGAAACTCATCCGTCTCGCCCGCGTCATAAGCGGCGGCGATGGCAGAGGCGGCATTCGGTGCGCTGCGGCCCTTGCCCGCAACGATGGCGTCGACGGCGGCCCGCACCCGGTCCCAGCGGTTGTCGCGGTCCATGGCGTAAAACCGCCCCGTCAGCGTCGCGATGGCGGCGCCCGGCGGCAACGCGTCTTCCAGCGCTTGGATCTGCTGGGCGGCAGAGCTTGGCGCGACGTCGCGCCCATCGGTGATGGCGTGGACCGACACGGGCACCCCAGCGCCCGCGACGATGCGCGCGGCCTCGACGATATGGCGCTGATGCGCATGGACCCCGCCGGGTGAGGCAAGACCAACCAAATGCGCGCGCCCCCCACTGGCGGTCAGCGCGGCGATAAAGTCTCTGAGCGCCTTGTTATCTGCAAAACTGCCATCTGAGATCGCCGCGTCGATGCGGGGCAGATCCATCCACACGGTGCGCCCGGCACCGATGTTCATATGCCCCACTTCGGAATTGCCCATCTGCCCTTCGGGCAGCCCCACGGCGGGTCCGTGCGCGGTCAGCGTGGTGTGCGGATACTGCGCCCAAAGCCGGTCGAAATGCGGCGTTTCGGCGAGGGCTACGGCGTTGTTCTCACGCTCTGGGCGAAGTCCCCAACCGTCGAGGATTGCCAGAACCACAGGTCGTGCCATCTCAGCCTCCCGGTCTTGTTGGGTCAGATGGGCAGAGGGGGCCTCTGGCGTCAAGCCCTGTGATAAGGTCCGCCAGCCAGGATCGTCGCAGCCCTGTAAAGCTGCTCGGCCAGCATCACACGGGCCAAAAGATGTGGCCAGACCATGGGACCGAAGGACAGCGTCAACTGCGCTTCGCCGCGAAGATCGGGGGGCAGGCCGTCGGCACCGCCGATCAGAAACGCAGCCTCCCGTGCGCCCTGGTCGCGTAAGTCGGCAAGATGCGCCGCAAAAGCCGGGGAGGACAGCGTGCGCCCACGCTCATCCAGCGCGATCAGGCTGGGCGCGTCGCGCAGCGCCACACGAAAAAGCTTGGCATCCCGCGCGGGGCTGCCGCCCTTGCGCTCATCCAACTCGCTCAGCGTCGCGGGTCCAAGGCCGAGCGGTCGGCCGGTACGGTCGAACCGGGAAAGATAATCGGCCACCAGATCGGCCTCGGGCCCGCGCTGGGCACGCCCGACGGCCAGAATGCGCACGCGCATGTCAAGGGCCGCTGCGGGCCCGTTCAGCGGCGGCGGCGGGCGGCAGCCACATCTTTTCTAGCTGGTAGAAATCCCGCACCTCGGGGCGGAAAAGATGCACGATCACGTCGCCGCAATCGATCAGCACCCAATCGGCGGCATCCTTGCCCTCCATCCGCACCGAAAGCCCGGCGCGGGCCTTGACCCGTTCGGCCAGCTTCTCGGCCATTGCCGATACCTGGCGTGAGGATCTGCCGGACGCGATGACCATGTGATCGGCGATCTCGGACCGACCGCTGAGGTCGACAGAAACGATGTCCTCCGCCTTATCATCTTCCAGCGATGCGGTTACGAGGTTCAGGAGCGCGTCACCGACGCCAGCCCCCGTTTTGTCCGCAGTCTCGGGGGCACCCCCGTCCACCGGGACCGATGCAACGCTTGGCGTTGCGTCAACACGTTCGCTCAGAACGATGTCCTCCTCTCCACCGGATCGGACCGCCCGATCCCTTTGCAAGTGGTGGAAGCGATCATATCAAATTCCGGTCCCGGTCTCAACGGCGCTGTCATGCGGTCCGCTGCCCGGTCTGTGTCGCTGGACTTTGAGCGTGCCCTGTGGACCAAAGCGCCGGGCTTGACCAGCGCGCTAAGGGGCCAAAACGCTGGGCTTGGCCAGCGCACTCTTTGGCCAGGAGCGCTTAGCCATCCAGCGGGGCTTGCCCGCGCGTCGGCCGCGGCGTCAGCCGGCCAGAAGCTCTGCCAGGCGCTGGTGCGTTTCCAGGCGCGACGGGGCGGCGGCGTCCATGATCTCGCGCATTTTCACAAACTCCATCGGCAGATAGCGAGAGCGGGGGCGGATCAGGATGTCGGGACGCACATGTTGCAGCTTGGCCTCCAGCATCGCCGTCATCATCACGCGGATCGAGCCGATGCCCGCCTCCATCATACGCGGCGGTTCCGACCGATCCTCAACCGGCGCCGCGGTGACATCGACGGCCAAAACGATGTCGGCGTCGGGCAGCAGGTCGAAGGGCAGGTTGTTGGTCAAACCGCCATCCACAAGGACCCGCCCATGCCGCCGTTGTGGCCGAAAGATCATCGGGATCGCGATCGACGCAGCAAGCGCCGGGCGCAAATCGCCGGAGGCGAAGGTGACGGCGCTGCGGGCAAAATAGTCGGTGGCAACGACGGTCAGCGGGATGGGTAGCCCCTCGAACGTTTTTGGCACCAAATCCGGCATCAGCTTATCGACCACAACATCCGGCGCCAGGGCCATCGGGCGGTTCCAGCCCGGCGGCGTCAGGCTGCCCGAGACACGGCGCAGCGTGTCGAAGGGATGTTCGAGAACCGCCGTGATTTCCGCCCGGATTTCCGCAGCGCTCATCCCCGCGGCATAGGCCGCGCCCAGCATCGCGCCCATCGATGTGCCAGCGATGGCGATGGGCCGGATGCCGAGATCGTCCAGCGCCTCTAAAACCGGCACGTGACCCGCGCCAAGGGCGCCGCCCCCGCTAAGCGCCAGCGCGACGCGTTTGGTCATTCGGCCGCGTGCGCGGTGTCTGCGGTGTGCTCGGCCAGAAACCGCTCTGCATCCAGCGCGGCCATGCAGCCCATGCCGGCGCTTGTGATCGCCTGGCGGTAGACGTGGTCTGTGACGTCGCCGGCGGCGAAAACGCCGGGGACGGAGGTTTCCGTCGTCCCGGGCCTGACCTTCACATAGCCGCCCATATGCGTCTCAAGCTGATCGGTCACCAGGCTGGTTGCAGGGGCGTGGCCGATGGCCACGAAGACGCCCTCGGCCGGGATTTCGGTCACAGCACCGGTGCGAACATCGCGGACGCGGACAGCCTCGACCCCGCGCGGCATGTCGCTGCCCAAAACTTCGTCGAGCTGGTGATGCCAAAGCGGGTGAATTTTGGGGTTGTTGAAAAGCCGTTCCTGCAGGATCTTTTCGGCGCGCAGCGTGTCGCGCCGGTGGACCAGCGTCACCTTTGAGGCAAAGCGGGTGAGAAACAGCGCCTCCTCCACCGCCGTGTTGCCGCCGCCGATCACGACAATCTCCTGCCCGCGGTAAAAGAACCCGTCGCAGGTGGCGCAGGCCGAGACGCCGAAGCCTTTGAACGCCTCCTCCGACGGCAGGCCCAGCCATTTAGCCTGGGCGCCGGTTGCCAGGATCAGCGCATCGGCGGTGTAGCGCTGGCCGCTGTCCGAGATGGCGGTGAACGGCCGGCGTGAGAGGTCGAGCTCAGCGATATAGTCCTGCAGGATCTCGGTCCCCATCGCGCGGGCGTGGGCCTCCATCCGGACCATCAGGTCGGGCCCCTGGATTTCGGTGTCGCCGGGCCAGTTTTCGACCTCTGTCGTCGTGGTCAACTGACCGCCGGGCTGCAGACCCTGGATCAGGATCGGGTCCAAAAGTGCGCGGGCGCCATAGACCGCGGCGCTGTAACCAGCGGGGCCAGAGCCGATGATCAAAAGACGGGTATGGCGGGTGTCGGGCATGGCGGCGGACCTTTGACAAGCATGGATGTGCAAAGGTAAGCGCGGGCCGCTTGCGGCACAAGAGAAGGGTCAGCCGCCGCTTTCCCTTTCCAATTCTTACCGCCTGGCGTAACATCCTGTCGCAAAATCGAGTTTCAGAAAAATAATGGGTGAGGAATGGCCGGCCACAAGCTCGACCTAATTGATCGCAGAATTTTGGCTGAGCTGCAGGCGGACGGGCGGATGACGAATGTGGAGTTGAGCCGCCGTGTCGGTATCTCGGCCCCGCCCTGCCTGCGCCGCGTCCGAACGTTGGAGGAGATGGGCCTGATCAAGGGCTATCATGCCGATGTCAACGCGCGCGATCTTGGCTTTGAGGTGCAGGTTTTCGCGATGGTCAGCCTGAAAAGCCAGGCGGAGGCGGATCTGTCGAAATTCGAGGATCAGGCCCGAGCCTGGCCCTTGGTGCGAGAGTGTCACATGCTGAACGGCGAGATCGACTTTATCCTCAAATGCGTGGCCCCGGATTTGTCGAGCTTCCAAAGCTTCCTGACCGAGGCGCTGACCGCCGCCGAAAACGTGGCCAGCGTCAAAACCTCGCTGGTGATCCGCAACGCAAAAGACACCCCAGGCGTCCCCTTCGCCGTGCTGGAGGAACGCTTGGCGCAGGCTTAAATCGCGTTCTGGTGGGGTTTCAGCCGAGCCGCCAGAAGCGGCAGACCCTTGGCGGTGAGATCCATAATGTAGGCGGTGGTCGTCGGCTTAGACTTTAAGCCGGCACGATGCTCGCGAATGACGTCAAGCGCTTGCCAGACATAGTGCTCGAACGTGCCGGCAAGGAACCGGTCTGCTGTCCCGCACTCAAGCTCGTATTTGGCGAGTTCGTCTACGGGAAAGTCTTTGACGTTGTCGGTAACGATGTATTGGGCCTTGCACTGGATTGCGGACGCGACGACGTGGCGGTCGTCGGGATCGGGAAGCGAAACGATGTCGAGATATTTCTCGAAGTCTTCGACCCAAGCGCTCTCGAATTTCCGGCGCATCAACTGGTCCGTTCTTTCCAGCGCCGACCGGTTTTCGGGATATTTCGCCATTGCGTTTTGCAACCACTCCTGCTGGATCTTCTCGCTCCAGCGCGCGCGAAAAAGGTCTGCTGTGAAAAACCGCAGCAACAGGTCACGTTTGAGGTTTGGGAACAGAACACAGGCGTCAAAGACGACAGTGTACCGGTTCGCAAGCGGGATCACGTGGTAGGCAGCGCTTCGGCGATGTCCTGCATTTCAGCCAGGGCCGCCCGCCGGTCCGTGGCAAGCTGCGCCTTGTAATCGAGGACCTCCCCCAGTGCCAGACGTCGGTGAGTGCCAACCATCTCGTGGCTCAAGTCTCCGCGTTCGATCAGCTTTATGAGAAAGGGGCGCGAGACGTTAAGGATGTCGGCGGCCTCCTGCGTGGTCAGCTTTCTTGCGAGAGGAACGAGGGTAAGGGTTTCGCCCCGGGCGACAATCGAGAAAAGATCGGAAATTATATCGACGAGGCTTTCAGAAAGAATGGCGTTGCCGATGGCAAGCGTTCCGTCGATGTTGCGGTTCGTCTCAATCGCTGTCATCGCGTCCGCCGCGCTTTCGACTTCTTCCCGGGTCGGAAGCCGGTCGCTAAAATCCTTTTGTGACGTTGCGGTCATTCAGGGCTGCTCCATCGCCAACGGCGTTCAACGTTGATCGCGTTGATATCCGAAACGAACGAATCAGTCCAGTAGGGGCCTGAACGCAAGTCAAGACAGGTCTGCATCGACCGCACCCGGACGTGGCGCTTACCCCAGCTCAGCCTCCGAGCGGATTACGCGGTTCAAGATGCCGTAGTCGATGGCCTCGTCGGTGGTCATCCAGTGGTCGCGTTCGATATCTTCGCGGACCTTTTCGATGGCGGTTCCGGTGGCGTTGGCGATGACTTGGGACAAACGCTCTCTCATCCGCTCAATCTGCTGGGCTTGGATGGCGATGTCGGTCACTTTGCCGCCGACGCCGCCAGAGGGCTGGTGGATCAGGACGCGTGTGTTGGGCAGGCAAAGCCTGTCTTCCTTGTCCGCGGCAAGGTAGATATGCGTCCCGGCGCTGGCCACCCAGCCCGTGCCGATGATCCGCACCCGGGGGGCAATGAATTTGATCATGTCGTGGATTGTGTCGCCCGCCTCCACATGCCCACCCTGGCTGTTGATAAAGAGCGTGATGGGGTCGGTGTTTTCCTGCGCGAGGGCCAAAAGTTCCGACACCACGCGGCGGGCCATCTTTTGGTTGATTTCTTCACAGATCACGATCTTGCGGGCGGCCAGAAGGCTTTCGCCGATGCGGCCGCCGCCGCCGCCGCCCTCACTCTTATCTTCGCTGTCCACGGGGATCTCCTGTCGTCGGGTGGGCACCCTGTTATCTGTTGCCTCGGACAGGGGATGCAAGGGGCAAAGCGCGGCGCTTTGGCGTTTCGGCTTTGCATCGAAATCCAACCGAAGAACGCGCGCCGCAGCGCCCGCCTTGTGCCCGCGTTGTGGCTTTGTTATGGTCGCGGATCGTGGGTAGGAAGGTCCTAACCCTCTGCCAAAGCGGCGAGAAAGGCGGCGCTAAAGCGGTCGGCCTCCGCCGGGCTCAGCCCGGGTGTCGCGGCCAGCGCGGTTTCATCGCCTGGGCGGCTTTCCGCGATCCGGCGCAGCGTGTTTTTCTTACAGGCCAAAAACGGCTCTAGCCCGTTTTCGCCCCGCGCCAGCGCTGCCTGTGCTGCCAGAAGCTTATCGAACCGCGCCGCTGCTGCACCCCCAGCCAAGGCACGGCGCTGCGGATGGAGGGGATCGGGCGCGCTGCCGGTCAACACCTCAAGAAACGTTGCGCCAAATTTCTCAAGCTTTTTGTCGCCCACGCCCGAGATACTGCGCATTTGATCCAGCGTTTCGGGCCGTTTGGCGACCATGTCGATCAGGGTCCGGTCGGGGAAGATCACATAGGCCGGCACCGCGGCGGCCTCGGCCAGGCTGCGGCGCTTGGCCTTCAGCGCGGCGAGCAGCGGTTCATCCTCCTCCACCACCAGCCCGGCGGGCGCCGCGCGGGCGGCCTTGGCGCGGACCAGGCTGTCGCGGCGCAGCGTCAGTTCAACCTCGCCCCGCAGCAAAGGGCGCGCGGCCTCGGTCAGGCGCAGCGCACCCATCCGCTCTGGGTCCGGGCGCAACAGGTCAAGGCCCATAAGCTGACGAAAGATCGCCTGCCACTCAGCCTTTGAGAACTCCTTTCCGACGCCAAAGGTCGGCAGGCTATCGTGGCCCCGCGCGCGGATCTTGTCGGTGCTTTGGCCGCGGAGAATATCGATCAGGTGGCCCGCGCCAAAGTATTGCCCGGTGCGCAGAGCCGCCGAAAACGCCTTTTGTGCGGCTTCGCGGGCGTCGAAGGTCGCCGGTGGGTCGCGACAGATATCGCAGTTTCCGCACTGTGTCGCGGTCTCACCAAAATACCCGAGCAAGGGAATGCGCCGGCACACTGCGCTTTCGGCAAGCCCAAGAAGCGCGTTCAACCGCGCGTGATCGCCGGCTTTGCGCTGTGCGTCGGCCGCGCCCTCGTCGATCTGCACGCGGCGCAGGCGGATATCATCGGCGCCGAACAGCGTCAGCGTATCGGCGGGGGCGCCGTCGCGGCCGGCGCGCCCGATCTCTTGATAATAGCTTTCGATCGATTTCGGCAGATCGGCGTGGAGCACGTAGCGGATGTCGGGTTTGTCGATCCCCATGCCGAAGGCAACCGTGGCGACGACAACCAGCCCATCCTCGCGCTGGAACCGGATTTCCGCTTGGCGCCGGTCCTCTGGGTCCATGCCGGCATGGTAGGCGAGGGCCCTGTGCCCGGCTGTTGAGAGCGCGTCGGCCAGCGTCTGGGTCCGTTTGCGGCTGGCGCAATAGACAATGCCGGACTGGCCGCGCCGCGCCGCCACGTAGCCCAGCACCTGCTCACGCGGTCGGTCTTTGGCGGCGAAGGCAAGGTTGAGATTGGGCCGGTCGAAGCCACGCAGAAACGTTTCGGCCGGTCCGGGGAACAGCCGGTCCCGGATCTCACCTTGGGTTTCGGGATCGGCGGTCGCGGTAAAGGCCGCGATTTGGCACGCGAGTTTTTGGCGGAGCGGGCCGATGGCGTGGTAGTCGGGGCGAAAATCATGGCCCCATTGGCTGACGCAATGCGCCTCGTCGACGGCAATCAGCGAGACCCCGATGCGGTGGAGCAGGGTTTCCGTCCCGGCCCGCGCCAGCCTTTCAGGCGCGAGGTAGAGAAGCTTGAGCGCGCGTTGGTCGAGCGCTTCGAAAACCGCTTCCGTCTCTTCCTCTGAGTTGCCGGATGTCAGCGCACCGGCGGCGACACCCGCCGCGCGCAGGGCCCCGACCTGGTCGCGCATCAGCGCAATCAGGGGCGAAACGACGACCGTGACACCGGGGCGGCACAGCGCTGGAAGCTGATAGCAAAGCGATTTGCCGCCCCCTGTCGGCATGATCGCAAGGACATCGCGCCCGGCCATGACCGCATCGACCACCTCGCGCTGGCCAGGGCGGAAGCTGTCATAGCCGAAGACCGAGGAAAGAAGCGCCGCGGGATCGGCCGTTTGATCCTCCATTCCGCGTGGTGTCCTTCTGCTTTTTGCCTGCTCTTTGATCTAGCGATAGGGGATGGGGGCGCGCAATCCCCTAACTGTGGGCAAAAGCCCCAGTGCCGTCAAAGCTGCTGCTGGCCCGGGAGGGTGTGTTCGGGGGGCCAACGCGCCGTCCGCGCATCCTCTGGTCCAGATCCGCAGGGCGCGGTGCCCGAAAGGACCGCCAGCAACCGTTTCGCGGGGTCCGATGCCCAAGATTGTCCCCCCGCGCCGCCGGCGGCAGGATATTGGCTGGGGTTGCCGGACCGGCGTGCGGCTGCTGCGTCGGGTTGGGCTGGCCGCCCTAACCTTTGGCCATCGCGCGGGGCGCCGTCCTAGGCTGCGTCTGCATCTCGGGGATGCCCAAATCGTCTTCCTTTTGCTTCAAGATCAAAAACAGGGAAGCGCTCTCGAGCAGGCGCAGTTTGACAGACCGACGCTGACCGACGCGCAACATATCGTGGATGCCGCCTGCGATGCCGACCATCCACGCGCTTTCATCGCCGACGTTCTGGGCGCAACCGCGCATATCAAACGAAATCGAATACGGCGCGAAGACCGCATCATTGGCTGGGTGCTCTACAAAGACCGCCATCTCGTGGAGTGCTTCTTCAATGGGATCAGACGCTTCCGTCGGTCGCCCTGCGGTGCGAGAAAACCGTCAGCGCATTCAAACCATTCGTTGACCTCCCCTGCGCAAGGGCGCGGATCGGCTGAATGCGGACGCCGTCTTAGAGCATTTTCCGTTCAAAGCAGGTCAGTCATCATCAGAAAACGCGTTCAAGA
>CALCPC010000321.1 GCA_937900975.1 uncultured Paracoccaceae bacterium | reverse complement strand
AGCTCGGGATGCGTGGCACCGGCGGTGAGCATGGCAGTGCCCAACGCCGCGACAGCCACCCCGCCGCTGACACCCTGGATCAGGAACGCATTGCATTCTGTGGCGAGGCGGCGCGTCACCAACATGTAGAAGGCGAACGCCACCGCGGCGCCAAGGGGATAAAGCGTGGCAAGCCCTGCGGTCTCGAAACTGGGGCGGATCACCAAAAGCGTGCCGGCAAAGCCGACCACACAGGCCAGGATGCGGCGCAGACCCACAGCCTCATTCAAAAACACCTTCCCGAACAGAAGCAGGATGAACGGCATCACAAAGGCGATGGCGATGGCATCGGCCAGGGGCAACACGCGGAACGCGGCAAACATCATGCCAAGCCCCGCGATGTGAAGGACGGTGCGGACGACGATGAGCATCCAGATCTGGCGCGATTGGGTCAGCGGCAGCCGGAGCCAAAAGATCGGCGGCACAAACAGAACGGTTTGCGCAAGAAACCGGAAAAAGATCAATTCGGCGAGCGGGAAACGCATGCTGAGCACCTTGGCCATCGCGTCCGAGATCGGGATCGCGATGCAAAAGAGCAGCATCAAAAAAACGCCAAGCGCCGGGCGGTCGGCGGCCACCCGCTAGCTCCGGATCTTGTAGCCCGTGCGAAAGATCCACCAAATCGCTGTGATGCAAAGCGCAAGGAACAAGAGGATCATCCCAAAGCTTACCGCCACGTTGACATCCGCCACCTCATAAAAGCTCCAGCGAAATCCGCTGATCAGATAGACGACCGGATTGAACAGCGTCACCGTCTGCCAGAACGGCGGCAGCATGGAGATTGAGTAAAAGCTGCCGCCAAGAAACACCATCGGCGTGATGATAAGCAGCGGAACCAACTGCAACTGCTCGAAATTTCCGGCAACGATGCCGATGACAAACCCCAGCAGCGCAAAGGTGATGCAGGTAAGCAAAAGAAACGCGATCATCGCAAACGGATGCGCGATCCGCAGCTCTACAAACAGGCCAGCGGTTGCCAGAATAATGACACCGATCACCAGCGCTTTGGTTGCGGCCGCGCCGACATAGCCAAGCACAATCTCCCAATGCGAAACCGGCGCGGACAGCAATTCGTAGATCGTGCCGACGAACTTCGGAAAAAAGATGCCAAAGGACGCGTTGGACACGGCCTGCGTCAGCAGCGACAGCATGATGAGCCCTGGCACGATGAAGGAGCCATAGTCGATCCCCTCCACCTGGTCGATACGTTGGCCGATGGCCGCGCCGAAGACCACGAAATACAACACGGTGCTCAACACCGGAGAGATCACGCTTTGGGTCAATGTGCGGGCAGTGCGCGCCATCTCGTAACGGTAGATGGCGCGAACGGCGTACCAATTCATGTGTTTTCCTTTACGAGATCCACGAAAATATCTTCGAGGGAGCTTTGTCGGGTTGAGATGTCGCGCAGCGTCAGACCCGCTGCGGCAAGATCGGACAAAAGCCGGGTAATCCCCGTCCGCTCCCCCCGCCGGTCATAGACATAGATGACGGTGCCGCCATCCTCGGAAAGGCTTAGCCCCTCGCGTGCGATTTCGGCGGGCAGGGCCGGCACGGCGGTTTGCAGCTCGACCCGAAGTTCCTTTTGGCCGAGTTTTTGCATCAGCTGGTCTTTGTCCTCGACCAGCAGGATGCGGCCCTTGGCGATGACGCCGACACGCTCGGCAATCGCTTCGGCCTCCTCGATATAGTGCGTGGTCAGGATGATGGTGACGCCGGTGTCGGCCAGGCGCCGGACCACCGCCCACATGTCGCGGCGCAGTTCGACGTCGACGCCGGCCGTCGGTTCGTCCAAGAACAGGATGCGCGGCTCATGCGCCAGCGCTTTCGCAATCATCACCCGGCGTTTCATACCGCCCGAAAGCGTCCGGATCTGGCTGTCGCGACGATCCCACAGCGACAAGTCCCGCAGAACGCGTTCAACCACCGCCGGCGCGGGCGGTTTGCCGAAGAGGCCCCGCGAAAACTCGACCGTTGCGCGCACCGTCTCGAAGGGCTCGATCGTCAGTTCCTGGGGAACGAGGCCGATTAATGAACGCGCCGCGCGAAACGCGGTCCGGGTGTCGTGCCCGCCCACGGTCACAGTCCCCGACGTGGCTGTGACGATCCCACAGATGGTTGAAATCAGCGTCGATTTGCCCGCCCCGTTCGGCCCCAGCAAGGCCAGGATTTCGCCTTCGCGAATGGCAAGGGAAACGCCCGCAAGCGCGCTGTGACCGTTGGGGTAGGTCTTTGAAAGGTCGTCGACGACCACAATATCTGGCATGCTAGGATCCGTGGGAAGACTGACCTTAGCATAGACCCAGTGTCTGGCGATGAAAACGCCCGAATGCCTTTCTGGCACACCGGTTTTTTGGCGGGGCCAAGCACTTGGCGCCCGGGCGCTTTTTGTCGGTCGTCAGACGATCCGGCTGCGGGGGCGCCGCCCCGGCTAGCGGCCCGAGCGTAGGATCTGCGTCGCGATCTCGTCACGGGCGATGCTGCGGTCAAGGCGCGGCTGGGCCGCCGGCGGCGTGCGGATGAGGGCCACGCGCGCCGTCGCTTCAGCGCCTGAGCCCGCCCAAAGCTGCGGCGAAGCGCTGGCCAGCGTCACCAGCGGGGCCGGCGCGGATCTGTTTCCTGCCAAGGTGTTCGGCGGCGCGATGCGCACGGGGCGAAGGCCAAGATCTGCCCCCGCGCCGGCATGCAGGGCGACACGGACCCGGCCTTGCGCATCCGCCGCCTGAGGGTCCGCCAGGATTTCCGGCGTGCCGATTGCGATCACCGGTTCTGGGACATTGGCCAGCGTGGTGAGCCCGACGCGCGCCGGTGTGACGGGGGTTGGGCCGACACGGTCCGCTGCGGGCCGCGTGTCGCGGGCCGAGGAAATGGTGACCGGCGCCAGCACCGTGCCGTCGCCAAGCTGGTCTGCCGCCGCGCGCACCACCCTCGGGGCGCAATCGGGGTCGAGCGCGACGCCCGGCAAAGCCTCCTCATCCAAAATGCGGATCCGATCTTGGTCGAGGATCTCGTCAAGCTTCGCAGCCGTGCCGGTGTTGACTGTGCTTGCCTGCAGCGGCGCGGTCGGCTGCACCCTGACCGTTCGGGCCGCGCGCGTCGGCTCTGGGCAGCCGATCTCGGCCGGGGCCGCCGCAGTTGCCGCTGCGCCCACCGGGGGCGGCACGATGTGGTGGGGGCGCGGGGTTTCCGGGCTGCGGGGCGCGCTGACGATCACCTGTTGGCCGCGGTTGCGTGGCGGGATCGGGGCCGGTTGGTTGAAATCGACCTTCTTCACCGGCGCAGGCACCGGCAACGCGCCCGCGGTATCACCCTTCACGATAAAGCCCGGGCGCGAAAGCGACTGACCGCGATCCTGTCCGGTGCCGATGTGGACACCGACAGCGCCAAGCGAGGCCTCATCGAAGCCCACGCCAATGTCGGCCCCGGGCCGGGCAGAGGCTGTGCTTGTCTGTGGCGCGCTTTCGGTCGCGCTCGACGTATAGCGCCCGGCGCGTCCGGCCGTCGGCTCCCGCTCACCCACGATTTGCACGTGCTCGGCCGCGGCATTCGGGTCTGTCATCGCCACGCCAACCGGCTCGGCGCGTTGCTCCGACCCCGATCCGATGAGCGCGATCACAGGCACAGCGAAAAGCGCCACGATGGCGCCGCCGATTGCGTATTCCGTTGATCCAGAGCCGTCTTCATTTCGCGCGTGCGAAAGAAAGCCGCGGCATGCCCCCCGATAGACTTTCAGCATCGTTACAGACCCACACAAAAACTCAAACATCACGCGGCAAAGTTAGCATGTATTTTAGGCGCCTGTAAAATGTCACGCGGAGGAAACATGAACAGACTGTGATTGCTGCAACAATCGCGTTAGCCAAATCGCGGCGCATACTGACGCAGCCCATCGCCGGCCCGCTTTGCCAGGCCATCTACAGGCATAGGGTTGGCCAGTGAAACGAAGCTCGCGAAGTCCTGCGCGCCGCTGCGCCAGCAGGCCGATCGCGACAATGCACGCGGTTGGTGAGTTGACGCGCCCGGACCGCGCCGCTACGCACAAGGTCAGAGGCCGCGCTGCAGCGCACCTGAAACGGAGAAACGATGATGGACGATCTGCTGCGAGAGTACTTGCCGATCCTCGTCTTTCTTGGGCTTGCCATCGCACTGGGCCTGATCCTGATCGTCGCAGCGCTGGTCGTGGCGGTGCGCAACCCGGATCCCGAAAAGGTCTCGGCCTATGAGTGCGGTTTCAATGCCTTCGACGATGCCCGCATGAAGTTCGACGTCCGGTTCTACCTCGTCTCCATCTTGTTCATCATCTTCGATCTTGAGGTGGCCTTCTTGTTCCCCTGGGCCGTCAGCTTTAGCGAGATCGGCGTGTTTGGGTTCTGGTCGATGGTCGTGTTCCTTGGGGTTTTGACGGTTGGTTTTGCCTATGAGTGGCGGAAAGGGGCCCTGGAATGGGAGTAGTCGCAAACCCCAATGACGCCGGCGGGGATGCCGAGGTCGCAACGCAGGCGCTCAACCGGGAGCTTCAGGACAAAGGCTTTTTGCTGACATCCGCCGAGGATGCCATCAACTGGGCGCGCTGCGGCTCGCTTCACTGGATGACGTTTGGTCTTGCCTGCTGTGCGGTTGAGATGATGCACACGTCGATGCCCCGCTACGATTTGGAGCGGTTCGGCACCGCGCCGCGCGCCAGCCCACGCCAGTCCGATTTGATGATCGTGGCCGGGACGTTGACCAATAAAATGGCGCCGGCGCTGCGCAAGGTTTACGATCAGATGCCAGAGCCGCGCTATGTGATTTCGATGGGCTCTTGCGCGAATGGCGGCGGATACTACCACTACAGCTATTCGGTTGTGCGGGGATGCGACCGGATTGTGCCGGTGGATATCTATGTTCCCGGCTGTCCGCCGACGGCGGAGGCGCTGCTTTACGGCATCCTTCAGCTCCAGCGGAAAATCCGGCGCACCGGCACCATTGTGCGATAGGGGGTCCATGTCCGACGCACTTCTCGATCTTTCCGACGCGCTCAGCGCGGCCCAGGACGACGCGCTGATCGAGGCGCATGTTGCGCGCGGCGAACTTGTCGCGACCGTCGTGCCGGCGCTGATCCCCCAATTCGTGACGTATTTGAAGGCCGATGCGGCCTGCCAGTTCACAACGCTGATCGATATTACCGCCGTCGATTACCCTGAGCGTGAGAAGCGCTTCACCATCGTCTACCATTTTCTGTCGATGACCCAAAACCAGCGCATCCGCGTCATGATCCCGGTTCGGGAAAGTGAGATTGTGCCCTCCATCTCTGGCATCTTCCCGTCGGCAAATTGGTATGAGCGTGAAGTGTTCGACATGTACGGCGTGATGTTCTCGGGCCATCCCGACCTGAGACGGCTTTTGACCGATTACGGGTTTCGCGGGCATCCTTTGCGCAAGGATTTTCCGACGACCGGTTATGTCGAAGTCCGCTACGACGAAGTCGAGAAACGCGTCGTCTATGAACCCGTCGCTCTGGTGCAGGAGTATCGGCAGTTCGACTTTATGTCGCCATGGGAAGGGGCGGAGTATGTTATCCCAGCCAAAACCCAGGACTGATCGCGACAGCCCTCCGGTGCGTTTGATCGTGTGTGTGGGCATGACCAAGGCGGGGACGTCCTGGTTTTACGGCTATCTGCGCAATCATCCCGATGCCTTCATGCGGGGCGTGAAGGAATACAATTATTTCGGCCATGAAAAGATCCCCTACCGCAATCGCCATCTTACCAATATGGCCAAGCGGGCCACGGCGCTGACCGCTCAGATCAAATCCAAGGGCTGGGCCGCGCGTGAGGATGACCGGCGATTTGCGCCGGTGCTGCAGGAATGGGTGCGTCTTAACCGCGATTTTCGGCGTCCGACGGCCGATGAGTTCATGCATCATTTGACCGATGGCGTGACCGGCGAGGCCGTCGTCGCCGATGTATCGCCGGGCTATGGCCTGCTCGACGCCGAGGACTATGCCGACATGATCGCAACGGCCGAGGATGTCAGGTTGGTCTGCTTTTTGCGCGACCCCGTTGCGCGCGCGTGGTCGGAAATGCGCATGCGGGCAGAGCGGCGGTCGAAAAAGCCCGAGGATGTGCCGCGCATCGCCAACCGCATCTTCCGCAACTGTTTTGAAGGCGGGTCCGAGGACCCGCCCGGCCGCCTTTTGGATCTGTCGCGTTACTCAGAGATCCTGCCAAAGATGATGGACGGCGCCGGCGACAAGATCGATTTCTATTTTTATGAGAGTCTGTTCGACCCCGAGGACAAGGGCGCGGAGCTGGCGCGTCGTTCGGCGTTTCTCGACCTTGAGGCGCGTCCGGGAGAGTTGACACAGGTCCGGCACCAGGGCACCGCCGTATCGATCGCGCCGCGGCGACTGAATACCGCACGCCGGGCCATGGCGGCAGATTATATCTATTGCGCTGAGACGTTTGGCGACCGTCTTCCGCAAACTTGGCGCCGTGCCATGGAAGAGGCCAAGATATCCCATTGAGTGCGGACGCCGTTACGCGGCGCGCACCGACAGGCAAACGAGGCGACGATGGACGGACAAGATATCGAAAGCGCGGAACAAAAGATCCGCAATTTCAACATCAATTTCGGCCCGCAGCACCCGGCAGCGCACGGCGTATTGCGGCTTGTGTTGGAGCTTGACGGCGAAGTCGTCGACCGCTGCGATCCTCATATCGGCTTGCTTCATCGTGGGACCGAGAAGCTTATGGAAAGCCGGTCCTATCTGCAGAACCTGCCCTATTTCGACCGGCTGGATTACGTCAGCCCGATGAACCAGGAACATGCCTGGTGTCTGGCGATTGAGCGGCTGACGGGCACGGATGTCCCGCGCCGCGCTTCGCTGATCCGGGTTCTTTACTGTGAGATTGGGCGGATCCTGAACCACCTCCTCAACATCACGACCCAAGCGATGGATGTCGGCGCGCTGACGCCGCCGCTTTGGGGGTTTGAGGAACGCGAGAAGCTGATGATTTTTTATGAGCGTGCCTGCGGCGCGCGCTTGCAC